>JANNEJ010000035.1:0-9304 GCA_031378585.1 Acidobacteriota bacterium
GCCTGTCGGTCAACGTCGCCGGACCCGCCATCATCCTGTCGTACGTGATCGTGGCGGGTGTGGCGCTGCTGCTCACGCGGGCGCTGACCGAGATGGCCGTCGCGCATCCCACGGCTGGGGCCTTCGGTGTGTATGCCGGGATGTATCTGTCGCCCTTTGCCGGCTATGCCGTGCGGGTCAGCTACTGGTTGATGCAGGTGATTGCCACCGGCGGGCAGCTTGTCGCCGCCTCGATTTACATGAGCTACTGGTTTCCTGGCGTGCCTGGCGCGCTCTGGGTGCTGGCGTTTGCCGTGCTGCTCTTGTACGTGAACTCGCGCGCCGTTGGCCGGTTGGGCGCAATCGAGTACTGGCTCGTGATGATCAAGGTCGTCGCGGTCATGGTGTTCGTGGCCCTCGGCGTGCTCGTCGTGTCGGGGCTGACGGGTAGTGCGGCGATCGGCGGGCAGAACCTCACCGGACACGGCGGCTTCATGCCGTTCGGGGTCACCGGAGTGTGGCTCGGCTGCTGCTTTGTGATTTATTCGTTCATCGGCGTCGAGATCGTGGCCGTCACCTCGGGCGAGGCCTCGGACCCGGCCCGCACGATTCCAGCGGCCATGCGGCGCATGGTCTTCGGCCTGTCGGCGATCTACGTCGTGACCATCACGCTGCTCGTGGCCCTCACGCCGTGGACTGCGCTCGGGGTGGGCGAGAGCCCGTTTGTACGCGTGCTCGGCGACCTCGGTATCCCCGCCGCTGCCGGGCTGATGAACTTCGTGGTGTTGAGCGCCGCGCTGTCGAGTTCGAATGCCAACCTGTATCTCATCGCCCGCACGCTCTTTTCGCTCTCGCGCGCCGGCTTCGTCTCGCCCGCGCTCGGCACCCTGAGCGGTGAGGGCGCGCCGGTCAACGCGCTGCTCGTGTCGGGGGTCGGCCTGGGCGCCGCCGTGCTGGTGCGGGCGCTCTGGCCCGACTCGGCCTACGTCTGGTTCTTTGGCGTGGCGCTCTTTGGCGCGCTGTTTGTATGGCTCATGATCTTTGTGACCCACATCAGTAGTCGCGTGTCGGCTTCGGCCGCCTCTGGCGGCGCCGGCGTGCCTCTTGGCTCATGCCTGGGCGCGGCGCTGGTCGGCGGCATCCTGGTGTCGACCTGGTGGGTGCCGGGACTGGAATCCACGCTGGTCGCGGGCGTGCCGTGGATGCTGCTCCTCGGCGTGGGCTACCAGGTGTCGAAAACGCGCGTCGCGATGTAGCCCAGACTACGCCAGGTGCACGTCGGAGTGGCGCTCGGTGTCGAAGCTGGCCGGCAGCGACACCTCGAGCAGCGACAGATCCGCAGAGGCGCTGGTCAGCGACGTCTTCAGCCCCGGCGGAATCACGAAGGCGTCGCCTTCGCCGAGTGCGTGAGCGCCTTGCCCTTCGCCGTGCAGCGTCACGTGTCCCGACAGCACGAACGTGAACAGGATGTCGGAAGAGTGGCTCGTCACCTCGCTTGCCCCGGTGTCCACGGGACGCGCGACCTGCACGGAGGCGACGCCGCCGGTGGCCGCGCCGATGCCGGTGTCTCGCGCTTCGAAGCCGCGCAAGCGCCACGGCGTCCAGACCGCCGTCGCGGCCATGCTGTGACAGAACGTCTGACCTCCGAAGACGCGCTGCGGGCTCACGCGGGCGGTGGGCAGCGTCATCTCGTGATCGATCGTGGTGATGTGCTGGGCGGGCACGCCGATCTCGACGACCTGCAGATTCTGCGACGACTCGAGCACGCGGTGCCGAATCTGCGGCGGCTGGATCACGCAGTCGCCCGCGCCGAGCACGAACGGTGGCCCCTGGTCTTCATAGACCAGGCGCACCCAGCCGCTGCAGCAGAAGATCAACTGAAAGCCGACGGTGTGGTAGTGCACCATGTCGGGCACGGGACCCGCATCGGGAATGCGGATGTGCGACGCGATGATGCTGCCGCCGAGCCGCCCCGGAATGAGGTCGCGGTAGTGCATGCCCGCGCGCCCGATCACCCAGGGCGTGTTGTCCTTGAGGCGCCGCACGACAAACGCGTGCGCCGTCGGCGGCGTGGTCAATAGGGGCGTGGCGGCGACGAGCTCAATCCGGACGCCGTTGGGTGCCGTCAGGGTCCGCGCGCCTTCCGCCACGGCGTCGGGGTCGTCGCACAGCAATCGCAGCGCGCCCGGGGCGACCTGCGCGTCACGGTCGAGGCGCACGCGCAGGCCGTGACCCGAGAGCGTGGCCACGGCCGGGTCGTCGGCGGGGAAGATCGTATCGAGCCGGAAGCCCAGCACGCGCGTATAGAAATCGAGATCGGCCGCGAGATCCTGCGAAGGCAGGCTGACCTCGGCGGCGTGCACGTTGCTCGAGACGTCCGTCATGCTGGCTCCGGCGCTATGACTGTGCGCGACATGGAATGGGCGGCGATCCCTACTGCACTGCGGTGTAGTGCCCGTGGATGCAGAGCCAGCGGCCGCCCTCGCGCACGAAGATGCGCGTGGACTTGCCGCGTGACGTGAACCGCTTGCCGTCGGCCGTACCGGCGTCGGTCCAGTAGTAGGTCACCCAGGCGATGTCGCCCCGCACGCTGACGACCGGCTGGTGCATGTCGGTGTGCACGCCCTTGGCCCGCAGCAGGTAGTCGCGGTAGTTGCGCACCTCGGCGTCCTTGCCTTCGGTCAGATAGGTGTCGTTCTCGCCAAACGACGTGAAGTCGGGATGCACGTAGGTGGCGTAGCGGTCGATCTCGCCCTTTTCGACCGCGTCCCACATGGCAATCATGACGGTCTTGATATCGGCCACGTCCTTCGCCGTAGACGTCTGGCCGAAGACGGGTGCGGGCACCACGGCCAGCGCGAACAGCAGGGGCAGGTATCGCATGGCGCCATGATACCTTCGGCCCGTGACCTACCTGCGAAGGACCTGCCTGTGGGCGGGCCTGCTGAGCCTCGGCACCGGATGCGGCTCGCCGCCTGCGCCAGACGCTTCACGTGGAGCGCCGCAACCGTCGGAACGCTCCGCTGCTCCGACCCTGCCAGGCTGGACCGTATCGGCGGCACCCGCATTGCCCACGCCCGTTTCCAACAACGCCGTGGCGACCGCCGTCGTGGACGGACGCCCGTACCTCTTCTCGTTCCTGGGCATCGGCGCCGGCAAGGACCACCGGGCCATCACCACCGCCGCTCACGCGCTGAACATCGAGTCCGGCATCTGGGAGCGAATTCCCGATGTGCCGGGACGCGTGGGCCGCCTGGCGGCCACGGCCCAGGCGATGGGCGAACGCGTCTTCGTCTTTGGCGGGTACGAAGTTGCGGCCGACGCCACCGAGACGACGAGTGCGGCCGTGGACATCTACGACGGGCGAGCCCATCGATACTCGCGTGGTGCCGACATCCCCGTACCGGTGGACGACGTGGTGTCGGGCGTGTGGCGTGACCGGCTCATCGTGCTCGTCAGCGGCTGGTCGATGGCGAAGAACGTGACCGATGTGCAGCTCTACGACCCGGTCGCCGACACGTGGGCGGCCGCCACGCCCATTCCCGGCACGCCGGTGTTCGGGCACGCAGGCGGCGTCATCGGCGACACCGTGGTGTACTGCGGCGGCGCCAGGATGCAGGCCCCGCGTACACCCAAGTACGTGCCCAACCACGAGTGCTTCCGGGGCGACATCACGCCGTCGGCGCCCACGACGATTGCGTGGCGGACGGTTGCGCATCATCCGGGGGCCACGCGCTACCGCGCCGCCGCGGGTCCGGCGCGCATCGGCGGTGCCGCCGGCGTGCTCTTTGTTGGAGGCACGACCAATCCGTACAACATCAACGGCGTGGGCTACGACGGGGTGCGGTCTGAGCCCGAGGCAGAGTCGTGGTTCTACGACGTGGGGCGCGACGTGTGGACCGAGGGGCCGCGTCTGGCCGAGCCGTCCATGGACCACCGCGGACTCGTGAGCGCCGCGGGTGCATGGTGGATCGTGGGCGGCATGGGGCCAGGGCAGACGGTGACGGCGGCGCTCGCCCGCCTGACGGCCGCGAGCGCGGGACACGGGGACCCCCGCTGACGCGCGAGAGAACCTGACCGCGCGCCGCGCTCGAGGCGGTTCATACGCCCCCCTGAACGTCCCTGACGCGAGAGTCGTCGGCGCCGGCTAGTCGGGCGCCGTGCCGCCGACGACGAGCGGCCGCTCGTTCGAGAGCGGGCCCACGCCGCAGCTGCCGCGCGCGGCCATCCGCACGAAGTAGGTGCCGTCGGGTACGAGACCGCTCACTGAGGTGGCGGGCGAGCCCAGATCGATGACTGCCACGTTCGAGAGTCCCGGCGCCGATCCCGCGACGAGCACGTACGACAACGGCGTTGTGCCTTCCGTGGGCGGGCTCCACGACAGCGTCACGCTGTTGCCGGCCACAACGGGCGCATTGTAGGCCGGTGCCATCGGCAGGCCGACGCAGCCGCCGGCGGGTCCCATCACGAGCGCGAGTTCGGACGAGGCCGGTCCCACGCCGGAGTTATTGGCGGCGCGCAGGCGGAGCCAGAAGGTGCCGTCGGGCACGCCACCCACCGTGAACGAGGTGACCGTGCCCAGATCCACGCGGCCGAGGTTGGCCAGACCGGGTGCGCTGCCGCCCTCGAGGACGTAGTTCACGACCGGATCACCCGTGGTGGGGGCGGCCCAGCTCACGGTGACCGTTCGTCCTGAGAACCACGCGCCAAACTGCGCGGGCCGGCCGGGCGCCTGGTTGAACACGGTGATTGTCACCGACACCTCTGGTGAGGGAACGCTCGTGCCGAACCCGTTTACCGCCCGCACGCGCGCGTAGTAGGTGGCGCCCGCGGCCACCGGCACGCTGATGGTCGTGGCGCTCGTGGTCAGCACCGGCAGGGTGGTCGCGCCAGGCGCGTCGCCCACCGACACCGAGTAACTGGTCGCCGGGGTACCGGTGGTGGCGGCGGTCCAGGTCAGCTGGAGCGCGCTGCCGGTAACGGTCGCCGTCAGGGCGGGAGGGGCATCCGGCGGCGCTGGCGTCGACGCGACCGAGAGAGTGACGACGCGCGCCACGGTGGTCGTGCCGTCGCTCGCCGCGAGCGTGAGGCCGCCCGTGCCGGTCATGCCGGCGGCCGGCGTGAGCGTGACCATGAAGGTGCGGCTGGTGGTCGTGGCGGCGCTCGGCACGACGGCGATGCCGCTGTTGGGCAACAGCGACGAGTTGGTCGTCGCGCCAGCCAGGGTCAGGCTCCCGCCGGTGCCGTCCGCATCGGTCACGGTCACGGGGAACGAGGTGGCGGTGCCGACTAGCGTCGAGACGGCCGCGGGCACACCGGCCGCAAATGCCGGTTCGTCCGCCACGGCCGTGACGGTCAGCGTGAACGCCACCGGTGTCGTCGCCGAGCCATCGCTGACCGTGATGGTGATGGTGGCAGTGCCGAACGCGTCACCGGCAGGCGTGATGGTGACGGTGCGCGCGGCACCGGTACCGCTCAGGGTGAGAGCGCCGGCAGGGACGAGGACGGTATTCGACGAGGTCGCTTGCACCACCAGCGCGCCGAGCGCCGTGTCGGCGTCGCCAATTGTGAACGACACAGTTCGCGGCGTGTCTTCGGGTGTGCTCTGGGCGGCGATGGCCGCGATCGTCGGCGCGTCCGGCACGCTGGTGACGGTGAGGATGAACGAGCGCGAGGCGCTCTGCGTTCCGTCGTTGACCGTGACGGTGATCGTGGCGGTACCAAACTGATGCGCCGCCGGGATCACAACCAGGGTGCGACTGGCGCCAGCGCCGCCGAGTGCCAGCCCCGCGCTACTGTTGGGCACGAGCGCGGCGTTTGACGACGCGGCCGTGACCAGCAGGCTCGTGGCGGCGGTCTCCGCGTCGCCGACCGTGAAGGCGATGGGCGCCGTGGCCGTGTCTTCGTTGAGCATCACGTTCGAGAGGGCCGTGATGGTGGGCGGTGTACCGCCGCCCACCGCCTGACGCCAATTGGCGATGGTGCTGGCCGCGTTGTTGAGCGACCGCGCGTTGTCGTGCTGCACCGATGTGCCGGTCGTGGCGCCGCCGTACGAGACGCTGGGATTCGAGAAGTGCAGCACGCGCGGGCAGCCGGCGGTGCAGTTGTAGGCCATCACCGTGCGGAAGAGATTCGACGGATTCTTGTAGCCGAAGGAATACGGATACAACGACCCCTGACTGGCGCCGTCTTCGGGCGCGTGCGCCGACCCCATGTTGTGCCCCAGCTCGTGGGCAAACGTGTAGTTGGGGCTGATGCACGAATAGGCGGTGACCGTGAAGGCGTACGACGCAAACGACGGCGACAGCGAGGTCATGACGTAGCCAACGCCGCAGGCGCCGCCCGCCGCGGCGCCCACGACCAGCATGGCCAGGTCGGCGCCCAACTGGTTGCGCCTGGTGTGCACGGCATCGATGAATCCGTCTGCCGTTCCGGCAAAGCGCGAGAGGTCGGTGCCAAGGTCGCCGCTTTCGGTGTACGACACGAGCTCGGCGCCGACAAGACGCAGCCGCGGCGTGACGCCGCTGTTGGCGTAGGCGGTGTTCGTTTCTGAGACACCCAGAACGATTCTTGTCTGCACGGCCACGTCGCCGCCGGCCGCATCACGCGCCGCCTCGTCGTAGAACACCACGATGTCGAACGTGCTGCCGTTGTCGCCCGCCACGGGGGGCAGGTCATTGGCCGCCGGCGGGGCCGCGACGTTCGGGGCCACGGGGTCGAGTTCCATGCCCGTGGCATCGGCGTCCACCTGGCGCACGACGTGGAACGCGCCGCCGTTTGCCGGCTCGATCGAATAGGCCGCCTGGAGCGTTCGAATCGACCCCTGCAGCACGCCGTTCATCTCTGCCACAGTGACTGAACTGAGCGGCTCGCCCACAAGATGTCCGGCCCATGTCTTCGCGCCGTTCCGGTGGTTTTCTCGCCGGTCCAAGCGCGCCCGCAAGGTGCGGCCCGGCGTGACCTCCACGTCGAACTCACTGCCGGCCAGTGCCGGCAGGTTCGCCCGCGCGGCCCGCGCCTGGAGCGTGTCGAGGCGTTCGAGTACCGCGGCTGGCACCCGCGCACTCGCGTCGGCCGGCAACAGCAGCGAGGGCACCGCCGGCGCTTGGGCATGGCCGGTAGCCAGAGTCACGGCCGTAAACAGACCCACGGCAACGAGGCGGGCTATCCAGGAAGTTCCGGCAAGAGCGGAGAGGCGCACGGGCTCAGTTTTGCAAGATCTACGCCGAGGTCGCCCCGAGGGCGGCCGTCGGCAGGCCTGCGTCGCCCGTCAGGGCTATCAGCCCGTGGTGAAAGTCCGACTGCATTCGACTAGCGATGCATCCTCGCGGAGCGCCGTTGCTCCTCCCTCAAATATAGGCCGATATTCTCGGTTGTCGCGCCTTGCCCGCGAGGCGCCTCGCCCGTCTCGGTGCAACGCCGGACTTTCACCACGGGCTGCCAGCGGGAAACTCGCAAGGCACCGGCTGACGACCATGGCGGCGGTAGGCTGAGAAATCGGCCCGGTCGACCGTCCAGATCCTGCAGCGCGCGGTCAGCTCGGTCATCCTGACGAGGCAGGCATCGGCGAGGTCCATTGAGCGGTCGCCATACTTGCGGCACAGTTCCAGGAGGCGCGGAATCTCTGCATTGAAGTCGAAGGCGGGATCCAGGATGACGTCGCCACGAGCGATGAGCCCAAGGACGACAGTCGGCGAGTCCAGCACCCACGCGGTCTCGAGGACGACGGCCTGGCACGTGTAGAACGGCGCGTGCTCGCGCAGGGCGGCCGCTGCCCAGCCGTGATGGCGGTCGTGCGGATCCGCCGCCGCCACCAGCAGGCCGGTGTCAGCGATTTTTTTCACGGCCCTTCGTCAGTCGTTCGGCAACGATGGAACGGACTCGAGGATTCGTGTAGGGCCCGCGGCCGAGCGGCACCGAGCCGATGAAGTCCTCGGATGCGAACCGGCGACGCCGCGTCTGCTTCGCGCCGGCGACGACGTCCTGCTCGATGAGGGCGCGCACGTACTTGCCGCGGTCGAGTCCGAGTTGCGCGGCGCGCTCGTCGGCCTTCGCGATGAGTTCTGGAGAGACACGCACCGTCAGCACCTGCGTCATACAACAACGTATACACGGCACCCGAACCCGGCGTCAATCACTCGATTCCCCGCCCCACGTCGTGGATCGTCATACCTCCTGCACCGAGCAGCGACAGCAGCTCGTAAGGCCCGACGTGTGTGCCGGCCGACACGCGGCGGCCTTCTCGTCTAATTGATGAATTATGCTTAGCGCCAAGTGTACTGACTCATGGATTCTCGACACATGGCCCAGAAGCTCGGAGCACGAGGCGGACGGGCCAGGGCGCGACGGTTGACGGCCGATCGGCGGCGGCGGATCGACGCTCTGGGCGGTGCCGCGCGTCGTGAATCACTTGCGGCGGCCCAGCGAATCGCCGACAACTTTGCGTACGTCGAGGCGGTGGTGATGTTGCAGGGCGGTCGGCCAGCTTTGCTTCGGACGTCCGAGGTCGCCGGACGCTTGCCCGGCCTCTATCCACGCCGGTCGCGTTCGTGAGTGAGGCGATCTTCTCGCCCCGCCCCCTGAAGGTCTTCCCGAGCCCCGAGACCCGGCTCCGTTCAAGCCCGCGCGCGTCAGTTCCCGGGCTTGAACGAGTACGTGCCGTCGGCCGCCTTGTCGCGGTACGTCGCGTGGCACCCCGCGCAGAGCTTGCCCAACTCGCCGGCGGCCGCGGTGGCGGCCTCCGCGGTGGTCGCCGCGGCAATGGCATCGGCGGCCTTCTTGGCGCCCTGCGCCCATTCCACGCCGTCGGCCTTGCCGTGGCTCTTGAAGAACGCTTCCGTCTCGACAAACGCCTTCGACAGCGCGGCGGCGCCGGTCTTGGCCTCGGCCATCATTCCGCCGCCAAGCGCCTTGCGCGTGGCGCCAAACGACGCGCCCACCGTCTTCATCGTCGTGTCGATCATGGCCGCGTCCTGAGGCTGCTCGGCGCGCACCACCGTCATCTGCACCATCAGAGCCGCCCCGAGAACCACGCCAGTTGCCGCCAGAACCATCCGTCGCATGCCTGCCTCCTCAATCCGAGTCAACGCGCCAATTACGCCAGAAAGACCCGCCCCGGCAAAACGCGGGACGGCCGACCCTACACGTGCGCCCTGAGGGGCGGATGCATCCGCCGTCCGTGCGTGAGTGACATCAAGACCACGTCGGAGGTCACCGGCGCGCGCCGGAACGCGTCCACGCCAATGGCGGCGGCAATCGCGTTCAGCACCGCGCCGTAGCCCGCGCCCCCCGGCGGCTCGCCCACGCCCTTGGCGCCCGTCGGCGT
>JANNEJ010000119.1:0-5788 GCA_031378585.1 Acidobacteriota bacterium
TACTTCAAAGACGGCTGGGCCGGATCGCACAACTTCAAGGCCGGTGGCGAGTGGTTCCGCGAGACCTTCACCTACCTTCGCGGTAGGGGCGTGGACGGCGTGGTCCCCAAGGACGTCCTCCATGTAATGAACAATGGCGTGCCGGCAGAGGTCTACCTCTTCCAGACTGTCTCGAACTCGGAACAGGGGATGCGAACAGCGGGCATGTACCTGCAAGACACCTGGCGGATGACCTCGCGCGTCACCGTCAACCTCGGCATTCGTTTTGACCAATACAAGAGCTTCCTGCCAGAGCAGGTCGGACCGTCAGGGGGTCGCTTCGCGCCCGCCACGCCGACCAACTATGCCGCGGTGGACGACGTGAGCACGTTCAACCACCCGGTGCCGCGCATCGGCGTCATCTTCGACCTGACCGGCGAAGGCCGCACCGTCATCAAGGCCAACGTGGCGAAGTATTTCTGGAACCCGGGCACGACCATCTCGAACAACGTGAACCCGAACAGCCAGGACTACTATCGCCGCCACACGTGGACCGACGGCGCCAACCTGCCGGTGGGCACAACGGGCCGCGGCAACGGACTGTTCGACGAGGGTGAGCAGCAGGGGATCATCGCGTCGCTCGGTGGCGTCGGAAGCGCCACACTCGACCCGAATCTAAAGAACACCTACACCAACGAGCTGTCGGCGTGGGTCGAGCACGAACTGATCCCAGGGCTTGGGCTGCAGGCGGGCTACGTCTATCGCAAGATCGACGACTTCCAGGTGCGCATCAACGTCAACCGGCCCTACAGCGCCTACAACGTGCCAGTCACCCTGCGCGACCCCGGTCCCGACGGCGCGTTCAATACTGGCGACGACGGCGCGAACTTTCAGGCATCCAACCTGAATCCGGCCAATCTGGCGCTGCCGGTCGTCAACCAGCTGACAAACCTCGACGGCAGCGGTGAGTACCAGACCATCGAGTTCAGCGCCAACAAGCGCCAGTCAGGCCGATGGTCGCTGGCCGCGGGCTTCTCGAAGCGCTGGAACAAGGACCACTCGACGGGCTACTTCGCCCAGACGCTGCGGGCCGTGACCACGCCGTCTACGCCGAACGACATCATCAACACCGATGACGGCCGGTACGTGTTCAGCATGTGGACCGCGAAGATCAACGGCAGCTACGAGGCGCCGTGGCAGATCCGTCTCACGCCGGCGCTACGCTTCCAGTCGGGACAGCCGTACGGCCGTACCATTCTGGCCTCCAGCGCCTACGGCATCGGCGGCACCGGTGGCATCAACTACGGCACGCAGCGCATCCTGATGGAGAAGCTGGGTACGCGGACGCAGGACAACATCGCGATCTTCGACATCCGTGCCGAGAAGTACTTCAACCTCGGCAAGGGGCGGAGGATCGGAGCGTTCTTCGATGTCTACAACCTCACCAACTCGAAGGCGCAGCAGAACATCACGTGGAACAGCGGGTCCGCGTTCGAGCTGCCCAGCCTGATCGTGCCGCCGACCATCGCGCGGTTCGGCATGAAGCTCGACTGGTAGGCACCGGCGGACACAACAACCGCGAAAGGGCCGGGATTCTCCCCGGCCCTTTCGTCTGTACGGCGGCCCGCCGTGGGTCCTGGGGACTGGGGGCTGGGGGCTCGGGCGTGTGCGGCTGTCACGCTACGAGAAGACGCGTTTCGAACCGACGCCGATCAGACCGGGCATTTCGAGGCGTGACGTCTGCATGCCCCAGCCCCCAGCCCCCAAGATCACCACCCCATCACATAGCTATCCCCGGTGGGACTCACACCGCCCATCAACACGCCCGTCTTCGGGTGAATCGCAATGGCCTTGACCGAGCCCACGCCGCGCACGTCGCGCAGGTCCAGCTTGTGCCCGAGGGCCGCGAGGCCCGCTTTCACGTAGTCTGGCAGCATCATCGGCGTCAGCAACATCCCCTCAACCGCATGCGGATGGTAGGAGTTCCTGAAGCTGTTGCTGATCACCGTCGGCTGCTCGAGCGCCTGCTGCACGGTCATGCCGAACTCGATGAAGTTCAGGAAAAACTGCAACTGGGTCTGCGGCTGCGTGTCGGCGCCCGGCGTGCCGAAGCTCACGACCGGCAGGCCGTCCTTGAGGGCCATCGCCGGATTGATCGTCTGTCGCACCTTCTTCATGGGCTGCAGCGAGTTCACGTCGTTCGGATCCAGATAGAAGTACTTGATGCGATCGTTCATCATCACGCCGGTGCCCTCGGGCACCAGTCCACTGCCGAAGTTGCTCAGCAGGCTCGACGTCATCGACACCATGTTGTGGTCCTTGTCGACCACCGTGACGTAGGTCGTCAGGTTGAGCACCTTGTCAGGGTCGTAGGGATTGGCGCGGTCCGGCACGGCTTGCGGCGCAGCATACGCGACAGCCACGGGACGGGCCGCCGTGCCGGGCACCGCATCGCGACGCGGGTTGCCGTACGGCGCTTCGCCCACGATGGCCCGATTCGGATCGATGAGCGCGCGGCGCTTGGCGGCGTACTCCTTCGAGAGCATCTCCTTCATCGGGATGTCGGGCGTGAACGCCGGATCCGCCACGTATTGGTTGCGGTCGGCGAATGCGAGCTTGATCGACTCCGTCACGACGTGGAGATAGGCCGCGCTGTTGTGCCCCATGAAACGCAGGTTGAAGCCCTCGAGCAGATTCAACGCATAGAGCATCGTGAAGCCCTGCGAGTTGGGCGGGCACTCGTAGACGTCGTAGCCGCGGTAGTTCACCGAGATGGGCGCCGCCTCGAATGCCTGCATCGCGGCCATGTCCTGCTCGGTGATGATGCCGCCGTGCGCCTGCATGCCGGCGACCAGCGCCTTGGCCACCGGCCCCGTGTAGAACCCCGCCGGGCCTTGCGTGGCGATGGCGCGCAGCGTCTTGGCCAGATCGGGGTTCTTCACGACGTCGCCCATCACGAGCGGCTTGCCGTCGCGAAACCAGATCTTCGTCGAGCCAGGGTGTTTCCCAAGTTTCGCGGTTGCGCCCTGGAGTCCAACCGCCAAACCCTCGGTCACCGGATACCCCTGCTCGGCGACCTCGATCGCGGGTGCGAGCACGTCGGCCAGGCTCTTGGTGCCGTACTTCTGGATGGCCAACGCCGCCCCGCTCACTGCTCCGGGCACGGCAATCGCGAGTCCGCTGTCCTCCGGCATGCCGCCGTGGCTGTTGTAGTAGTCGATGGTGGCGGCTTTGGGGGCAAAGCCCGTGCCGTTGATGAACTTCACTTCCTTCGTCTTCGCCAGGTAGATCAGCGCGAACATGTCGGACCCAAGGCCCGTCATGCCCGGCTCGACCTGTCCTTGAATAGCCCAGGCCGCAATCGCGGCATCCACGGCGTTCCCGCCCGCCTTGAGCACCCGCATCCCCACCTCGGCAGCCAGGGGATGCCCAGCTGCCACCATCCCCTGCGTGCCCATCACGGTGGGACGCCAGCTGACGGTCTGCGCCTGCGGAACCTGCGTGATCACGGCCGCCAGGGCAAGCGTCGCGAGCCATCGATGTGTCATGCCACCTCCTTGTTGGGAACGAGGCCTGGACGTCCGGGCCCCTCAAGTGACGTGAGCATGGAGAAACCTGCGACCTGTGTCAAATCTCTGCATCGAGGGGTCAGACCCCTCCGCGCAATCTCCGTGCCGGAGGGGTCAGACCCCTGGGCGGCGCCATTACAATTGAGGGGAATGACTGATGAGGAACGGGCCGAGGTCAGCCGCATCATCGAGGCGCACGAGCAGACGGTGGCCGTGTGTCGCGCCTGCGCAGAGACGACGCGTGACCTGGCGTGGGAAGTGAAGCGCGGTGCGATGCCGCCGGCCGACGCACTGGGTCAAACGATTGCGGAGGCCGAGCGGGTGCTCGGCGAGCTGGGTCAGGTCGAGCTTGCGATTGCGCGGATGAAAGCCGCGCTCTGGTAGGCGCCGGCTACGGGAGCGTGGGCGCGCCGTCTGGCGCCGGCACCTCGCGGGCGTTGAGCGTGAACGCCACCAGCGTGTAGTAGCCCACGACGCCGATGAGATCCACCACCCCGGCCTCGCCCAGCATCTCGACAGCTCGCTCGTAGGCGGCGTCAGGCACGCGGCCGCTGGCTACAAGAAGGCGGGCAAAGTCGTAGACTGCCGCCTCTCGGTCGTCGAGCCGCGGCACGTCCCCACGCGCGATCGTGTCGATGACGTCGGGCGCGATGCCGGCCGCGGCGGCCTCGCCCGCGTGCACGGCCCATTCATACGCGCACGCCCAGTGGCGCGCCACGACCAGGATCGCCAGCTCCGACAGCCGTGGTCCGAGCGACGTCTCGTAGCGCACGAATTCGCCAAGCGCAGCGGCACGTCGCGCCAGCTCCGGGCTCGGCAGCCACGCCACCACGTTGGCGGGCACGGTGCCGCGGCGGCCAGCCCGCACTTCGTCGACCACCCGGCGTTGGGCCTCGTTGAGACGGGCAGGATCGAGCGGAAGCAAGCGCGCCATCACACCTCGAAACGAGTGACCGCTAGGTACGCAGGTAATCGGGCCGCCACTGCTTGATGGCCTGCTTGATGGCACGGGGCGTCATCTGCTCCCCCACCGCGCGCGCCAGCAGATCCCCCAGTTCCTCGTCTGACGCGAACCGCAACGCCACGACCTGCTTGGGCGACAGCTGCACGAGCTGTTCGTCCTGGCCTGCCGGCAGCACCCGCGCGCACCGCACCTGCATCTCGAGCTGGATGATGCGGTCCTGCAGCGCCACGGTGTACCAGCGCCCGATGCCCACGACCTGGAACAGCGCGAGCGCCAGCACGATCACACCGGCGTCGTGTGTGTTCCAGTCGAGCCGCGCGGCACCCACGAGCAGCTCCAACGCCGCGAGCCACAACACGGTCGCAAGATAGGTCGGCACCGGGTGATGCGCGTGACTTGCCGCGGACTGATTGGTCACTTGAGCGTCCCTTCGAGTTCTTCGTAGATCTTGCGAATGGCGATGATGCCCTGCTGGTCAGCGAGCATCCACTGCCCGTACTCGCCCCACCTGGCTTGCTTCACGGCGTCGTCGACCGAGAGTCCGAGGCGATGCAGCCGTCGTGTCTCGTCGATGACGGATTGCAGCGCCGTCCGAAAGGCCGCGAGTTCCTCTCGTGAGGCGGCCGGCGCTTCGACAAAGCCGTGCCCTGGCACGTAGCGGTCGATGTCCATGGCGAGCGCGCGGTCGACCGTCTTCACCCACTCGGCCGGATACGCCGACCGCATTGCGGGAAACACGCGGTTCAGAAATGCCTCGCTCATGAAGAGCACCCGCGACTTGGGCAGATAGACGTGCAGGTCGCCGCCCGTGTGGGCACGACCCAGGAACAGCACCTGCACCTCCATGCCGCCGACGTCGATCACCTGGCGGTCGCCGCTCATGGCCGTCGGTGGCACAATCACGGGCGGACGCGGCGTGGGCGGCGTGCCGCCCTTGGTCATAGCCTCGGCCACGGCCTTCAGGTTCTGCCCCATCACCGTGGCCGCATCACGCTCGAGCTGCGCGCGCGAAGTGGAGTGCACGATGTAGACCACGTCCTTGGGCAGCACGGTGTTGCCGGCGGTGTGGTCGCCGTGGTCCGAGCCCACCACATACCACTTGAGCGGCTTCGGGGTCAGGGTCTTGATGCGGTCCAGCAGCGTCTGCGTCGCCGCCGGGCTGCCCTGTCCGTCGGCCAGCAGCACGCCGTCGTAGCCCACCACGATCAGGCTCACCGTAGTGAAGCCGGGCTGACGGATGTCCTCGTAGGCGTAGACGTTGTCGGACAGCGGCACC
>JANNEJ010000106.1:0-2526 GCA_031378585.1 Acidobacteriota bacterium
TTGGCCGCTCTTTCACCCTCTCCGGGGTCCCGTGGGGGGGGGGGGGGGGGGCTGGGGGGGGGGGGCCGGGGGCACGTGACGGCGCTCTGCATCAAGCAACGCAGTTTCAGCGAGGACTCGACCTCTGGCAGCGGACCGGGGGCACGCCCCAGCCCCTAGCCCCCAGTCCCCAGTCGTGTGGTGCATCGCCCTAGCCCCTAGTCCCCAGTCCCCAGCCCCTAGTTGTAATACTTCTTCTTCTTGCCTTTGCCGGGCTCGGCGTCGTCGTCCTCGAGCGCAATTGCCGGAGCACCCCGCATGGTGGGTGCCGCCTGACGGCGCACGGGCTCGGTGCCGACATAGCCGCCGGCCTCCGATCGACCGATGCGTTTCTGCGCGTACAGCCCTTCGAGCACGAAGTCGACGGCGGCCGCGACGAGCGGGGCCGGCGCCCCCGGCGGCAGGCCCGCGCGTCCGGCCAGGTCGATGAGCCCTGGCACCTTCGACGCTTCCACCACGAGGCTCGTGGCCGGCAGGCCGTCGCCGAGCAGCACCGAGCCGCCGGCGTCGAACCAGTTCACCGTGCCCGACACGTCGGCGTCGACGAAGTAGCCGTCGAACACCTGGGCCACGGCGCTGCGAATCAGCTCGCGTGACACCGCGTCAGCCCCTTTCAGCTCGCCCTCGTACTCGAGTTCGATCTTGCCGGTCATCGACGGCAGCGCGGCATACACGTCGGTGACGCGCGGCGCCACGATGCCCTCACCCGCACCGAGCGCGCGTCGTTCGGCGTTTGACACCACGGTTTCGAGCACGCTGATCGGCAGGCGCTGGCTGACGCCCGACCGCCGGTCGATCCGGCGGTCTTGCCGCGCCTGGAAGGCCACTTCCTCCACCACCTCGCGCACGTAGGTGGGCAGTTCGAGCCGCAGCCCGCGCTCGACCCAGGCCTCCTGCGCGGTCACCGTCATCGCATCCGCGCGCGAGTGCAGGTAGTGCGTCCGGATTTCCGCGCCGATGCGGTCCTTGAGCGGCGTGATGATCTTGCCGCGGGCCGTGTAGTCCTCGGGGTTGGCCGTGAACACGATCATCACATCGAGCGGCAGGCGCACGGGGAAGCCTTTGATCTGGACATCGCCCTCCTGCAGGATGTTGAAGAGGCCCACCTGCACCTTGCCGGCCAGGTCGGGCAATTCGTTGATGGCAAAGAGTCCGCGATTGGCCCGCGGCAGCAAGCCGAAGTGCATGGCCAGCTCCGAGCCGAGCTGCAGGCCCGACGAGGCCGCCTTGATGGGATCGATGTCGCCGATGAGGTCGGCAATGGTCACGTCGGGCGTGGCCAGCTTCTCCACATAGCGCGCCTCGCGCGGGCGCCACTCGAGGGGCAGGTCGTCGCCTTCGGACGCCACGACGGCGCGGCCGTGCGCCGAAATCGGCGCCAGCGGGTCGTCGTGCACCTCGCTGCCGGGCACCACCGGAATGGCGTCGTCGAGCAGGTCGACCAGCGCCCGGATCAGGCGGGTCTTGGCCTGGCCCCGCAGGCCCAGCAGGATGAAGTGGTGCTTGGCCAGAATGGCGTTCACGAGTTGTGGGATCACCGTGTCGTCGTAGCCGACAACGCCTGGGAACAGGCGGTCGCCGGTCTTCAGTTTGGCGATGAGGTTGTCGCGGACTTCGTTCTTGACGGAGCGGCGGCGGACATCGCCGCTGGCAATGGCTTTTTTCAGGGCGCCAAGCGTGGCGGGTCGAGCGGATACAGGCATAGTGACTATTATGACGCGGTGAGTCGCCCACGCGGTGTTTCGCTGCCCGCGATGTTTGCCAGTGACCGTCCCCTGGTCTTTGGCCACCGCGGCGGCGCGAAGATCGGCCCGGAAAACACGATGGTGGCGTTTGCGCGCGGGCTGGCTGCCGGCGCCGACGGCGTCGAGTGCGACGTGCGACTGTCGTCAGACGGCGTGCCCATGGTCATTCACGACCCCACGCTCGACCGTACGACCGACCACACCGGTCCGGTCTCAGGGCTCACGGCCGAGGCACTCGGGCGTGTCGACGCGACCTGCCGTTTTCAGCCCGGCGACCCGGCCTGCGCCGTGACCGAGGTCGTCGGCGTGCCCACGCTACTGAGCGTGCTGCAGGAATTTCCCTCGACCCGGGTCATCATCGAGCTCAAAGACACCCATATCGCGCTGGCGCACGCCGTGGCTGACCTGGTGCGCCGTCTTGGCGCCCAACGCCGGGTCTGCGTGGGCTCGTTCCACGCGGCCGTGCTGGCCGCGTTTCGCGCGGCGGCCCCGGAGGTGACAACCAGTGCCTCGATGGCCGAAGCCAGGCGCACGCTCGCACGGTCGTGGATTCCGATTCCTCGCTTCGGCCCAGCCCCCTATCGCGCGTTTCAGGTGCCGGAGCGATCTGGTCGCCTGCGCGTCGTGCGGCCGGCGTTTGTGCGGCAGGTGCACCGCGAGGGCGCGGTGGTGCAGGTCTGGGTCGTGGACTCGCCGACCGACATCCGCCGGCTGCTGACGATGGGCGTGGACGGCGTGATCT
>JANNEJ010000109.1:0-2079 GCA_031378585.1 Acidobacteriota bacterium
ATGACACCCGTGTTCATGGGCGGCGAGCCCGTGGTGGCCACGACCGGCAAATACGCCGGCAACGCCGTGTTGCAGGTGGAGCAGGACCACGGCCTGGCGTTCATGCGGGCGCTCAGCCCCGCTCAGCAGGCGTCGGCAACCCTGCGTCGCGACAAGCCGGCCAACGACATCCAGGCCCAGGCCGACAAGGACAACCTGGTGCTCGACTACCAGGGCCTGAAGGTCGCCGCCGTGTCCGCGCCGCTCAAGGCGCAGCTGCGTGCGCTCATCGCCCTCTACGTCGGCAACCTGCGCGACGACCACGCGCGCGTCCGGATGGACGAGGTGATGGCGCACCTCGACGACACGTGGTTTGCATGGGCTGGCGGCACGTCTGACACCGACGTGTTCTACTACCGCATCCACAGCCCGGTCGTGCTGATCGAGTTCGACCACCAGCGGCCGGTCGGCACGCGCACGATCAACCCGCCAGACCGGCCCACGCGGGCGCACATTCATGTGGTGGTGCGCACGCCCAACGGCAACGACTACGGCAAGGACCTGCTGCGGCAGCATCTGGTGACGCACCCGCACTAGCCGTCGCGGGCAGGAACTGCGAGCCCCGGCAGAGAGCGGTCGCCCGCCTGGGCGCAGCGCACATCGCACGAGGGCAGCGGGCGTATACTGCATTCATGGACCTGGACGACTACAAGATCGTGCTGTATCGGCAGGACGGTAGCTGGGTGGCCGAGATTCCCGCCATTCCAGGCTGCTATTCATTGATGCCCACGCGTGACGAAGCCCTTCAAGAACTGCAGCACGTGTTTGCGCTGATTGCCGAAGAGTATCGCGAGCGCGGCGCGATCCTGCCCTCAGATACGACCGCGTTCGTGAATGCCTAGCGCCACGGCGCGCGATTTCCAGCGGGTGGCGCATCGTCTCGGGCTCATCACACGTCGTCAGACGGGCAGCCACGAGCGCTGGATTCACCCCGACGGTCGAACGGTCATCCTCCGTCAGATGGGCGTATCGCTCGACGAGTTCGAAACGTTGCGATAGCGATTCCACCCGGGCAGAGCGCGACAGCATCGCAGCCATCGAACCGGGATAAGATTCGCCACGCATGAGTCTGGCCCCCGGCACGCGCATCGGCCCGTACGAGGTGGTTGGCCCCCTGGGCGCCGGCGGCATGGGCGAAGTGTACCGGGCGACCGACACGAACCTGAAGCGTCAGGTCGCGCTCAAGATCCTTCCACCGTCGTTTGCGGCCGACCACGACCGGCTGGCGCGTTTTCAACGCGAAGCCGAGGTGCTGGCGGCCCTCAACCATCCGAACATCGCGGCGATCTACGGACTGGAGCGTTCCCCGTCAACACTGGCAGGCTCAGGGCAAGCGGCCATGACCGCGCTCGTGATGGAACTCGTCGAAGGTGACGATCTCTCGCAGCGCATTGCCCGCCTCCGCGCCCCGGGCGCTTCGGCGCGGCAGGCCGGAATGCCTCTCGACGAGGCGTTGCCCATCGCGAAGCAGGTCGCGGAGGCGCTCGAAGCCGCGCACGAGCAGGGCATCGTCCATCGCGATCTGAAGCCCGCGAACATCAAGGTCCGCGCCGATGGCACGGTGAAGGTACTCGACTTCGGTCTCGCCAAAGCGCTCGACCCAAGTCCTGCGAGCGCGACGGCGGACAATTCCCCCACCATCACGACACCCGCCCACCTTCGCCGTGGCGACGGCGCACTGAAGCCGGGATGATTCTCGGCACCGCGGCGTACATGAGTCCCGAGCAGGCGCGCGGGATCACCGTCGACAAACGCGCCGACGTGTGGGCCTTCGGCGTGGTGCTCTACGAGATGCTGACCGGCACACGCCTGTTCGCGGGCGCGACCGTGTCAGACACGCTCGCGGCCGTGCTGATGACAGAGCCGGACTGGACGACGTTGCCGGCTGCCACGCCCGCGCCGATTCGCACGCTGCTGCGCCGGTGCCTGGAGAAAGATCGCAGGCGACGACTCACGGATGCAGGAGCAGCGAGACTGGAGATCGACGACGCGCTGACCGCACCCTCGGCCATGGATGGTGCTTCCGCCTCGAGCGGCCAC
>JANNEJ010000159.1:0-5447 GCA_031378585.1 Acidobacteriota bacterium
CGGGTTCAAGTTCGTCTACGTGCTGCCGTTTTCCACGACGCGCCTGCTCGTGGAGGACACGGCCTACGCCGATACCCCCGGCGTCGACGCGCCCAAGGGCCGCGCGGCGGTGGCGGCCTATGTGGCCGCACGTGGCTGGCGGGTGCGCGACGTCGTGCGCGAGGAAACCGGCAGCCTGCCGATTCCCCTCGGCGGCGACATCGCCGCGTTCTGGCCCGACGAGGTGCCGCGTCTGGGCATGCGGGCGGGGCTCTTTCACCCGACGACCGGCTACTCGCTGCCCGATGCCGTGGCCACGGCCGATCTGGTCGCTGCGCTGAATCCCGTCGACGCCAGCCGCGTCTATTCAGAAGTGCGGCACTTTGCAACCGCGCGGTGGCACGCCCGTGGCTTCTTCCGGATGCTGAACCGTCTGCTCTTTCGCGCCGCCGCGCCCGAGGCGCGTGCACGTGTGCTCGAGCAGTTCTACCGGCGCTCGCCCGACCTCATCGCCCGGTTCTACGCCGGTCACCTCACCGCGTTCGACCGGCTGCGGGTGTTGAGCGGTCGTCCCCCTGTTGGCGTGCTGCGCGCGCTGGCGCACCTGAGAGAATAGGCGCGCATGTCCTCGTCTTCCCGACGCGTCGCCGTCATCGGTAGCGGATTCGGCGGACTCGCCCTGGCGATTCGCCTGCAGGCTGCAGGCCTGCAGACCACCCTGGTCGAGCAGCGCGACAAACCCGGCGGTCGCGCCTACGTGTACGAGGACCAGGGCTTCACCTTCGACGCCGGCCCTACGGTCATCACCGCGCCGGGATGCCTGGAGGAGCTGTTCGCGCTGGCCGGCGAACGGATGGCCGACCACGTGGACCTGTTGCCGGTGCTGCCCTTCTATCGCCTGTTCTGGGAAGACGGCGACGTCTTCGACTACTCGAACGATCTGGCCGACATCACCCGGCAGATCGGCGCGCGCAATCCCGCCGACGTCGACGGCTACCGCCGCTTCCTCACCTACGCCGAGCAGGTCTTCGACGAGGGCTACACGAAGCTGGCACATGTGCCGTTCCTCGACATCTGGAGCATGGTGCGGGCGGCACCGCAGCTCGTGCGACTGGAAGCCTATCGCTCGGTGTACGACGTGGTGGCCAAGTACATCCAGGACGACCATCTGCGCCAGGCCTTCAGCTTCCACTCGCTGCTGGTTGGCGGTAACCCGTTTGCCACCTCGTCCATCTACACGCTCATCCATGTGCTCGAGCGCAAATGGGGTGTCACGTTTCCGCGCGGCGGCACCGGCGCGCTGGTGCGCGCGCTGGTGGCACTGTTCGAGCGCATGGGCGGCACGGTGCGGCTGAACACGCCCGTGGACCGCATCCTCACCCGCGACGGCGCCGTCACCGGTATCCGCACGCGCGGCGGCGAGGAGCTGCTCGTGGACGCGGTGGCCAGCAACGCCGATGTGGTCCACACCTACAAGACGCTGCTCGGCCACGACCCACGCGGCGTCTCGGCGGCGCGTTCCCTCGAGAAGAAGCGCTTCAGCATGTCGCTCTTCCTCATCTACTTCGGCACCAAGCGCCGACATCCGCATCTGGCGCACCACAACGTGATCTTCGGGCCGCGCTACCGCGAGCTGCTCGGCGACATCTTCGACACGGGCGTGCTGGCCGACGACTTCTCGCTGTATCTGCACGCGCCGACGGTCTCGGACCCGACGCTCGCGCCCGAAGGGTGCGAGGCGTTCTACGTGCTGTCGCCGGTGCCCCATCTGGGCAAGGGCGGCATCGACTGGACCACCGAAGGACCACGCTACGCCGACCGCATCCTGGACTACCTGGAAGCGCGCTACATCCCGAACCTGCGCGCCGATCTCGTCACGCAGCGCATCTTCACACCGCTCGACTTCGAGAGCACGCTCAACGCGCATGTGGGCTCGGCCTTCTCGTTGGAACCGGTCCTCACGCAGAGCGCGTGGTTTCGCGTGCACAATCGCGACGACAAGCTGCAGGGTCTGTACTTCGTCGGCGCCGGCACACATCCGGGCGCGGGCGTACCGGGGGTCGTGAACTCGGCCAAGGCCACCGCGGGGCTGATGATCGACGATCTGGCGTCCGCCCGCCGGGGGGCCTGACGTGGACGACGGCGAGAGAGTGGACGCAAGCATGCCCGCACCGGCGGGCTCCGCCAGCGACGTTGCCATCCGCGCGGGCTCGAAGAGCTTCGCGCTCGCCTCGCGCCTCTTCGCGCCGGCGACGCGCGCACTCGTGTGGGACCTCTATACCTGGTGCCGCCACTGCGACGACGTGGTCGATGGCCAGACGCTGGGCTTCGGTCACGACCCCGCCGTCGACCGCGCGGCGCGGCTCGACGAGCTGCGGCGCGGCACCGCCGCCGCCCTGACGGGCGAGGCTGGAAACGCGGGTCCGTTTGCGGCGCTGCAGCGGGTCGTCGCGACCACCCACTTGCCCGCGGCCTTTACGAGCGACCACCTGGCCGGCTTCGCCATGGACGTGGACGGACGGCGCTACGACACCCTCGACGACACGCTCGAGTACGGCTACCACGTGGCCGGGGTCGTGGGACTGATGATGGCGTGGGTCATGGGCGTGCGCGATACCGCCACGCTCTGCCGTGCGTCGGATCTCGGCATGGGCTTCCAGCTCACCAACATCGCGCGCGATGTGGGCGACGACGTGGCGGCCGGCCGCATCTACCTTCCCGCCCGGTGGCTCGACGCCGCGCACGCCAGACTCGTGCCCTATGCGCTGATGGACGAGCCGGCGGCGGCGCGCGTGGCGCCGGTCGTCGCCCGGCTCCTCGATGAGGCCGACCGCTACTACGCGTCGGCGCAACACGGCCTGCCGCACCTGTCGTGGCGCTCGGCCTGGGCCGTGGCGACCGCCCGTCACGTCTATCGCGACATCGGGATGGACGTGCGACGGCGCGGCCCTCACGCCTGGCGCGAGCGCGTCGTCACCACCACGGCGGCCAAGGCCGCACGCCTTGTTCAAGCCGGCCTCGAAGCCACGTGGACCCGGGCGCCATGGACGGCCAGCGCACCGTCTCGACTGGGCCTGTACACGCCGTCCACGCTGGCCATGCTAGGGTGATCGTGATGTCGTGGTGGATGTTTGCGGGTTGGCTCGTCGTGGCGCTGGTTGCCATGGAGGGCGTGGCGTACCTGACCCACCGCTTCCTCATGCATGGCCCGCTCTGGTTCCTGCACCGGTCGCACCATGTTCCACACGAGGGCGGCTGGGAGTGGAACGACCTCTTCGGCCTGCTCTTTGCGGTGCCCTCGATCCTGTGCATCAAGGCCGGAGTGGATGCCGGAGGCTCGTGGCTGTTGCCGGTGGGCCTGGGCATGACGGCCTACGGCGCCATTTACGTCGTCTTCCATGACATCGTCGTGCACCGCCGCATCAGCATCCGGAACGTGCCGCAGTGGGCGTACCTGCGCCGCATCATCATGGCGCACCTGGTGCATCACAAGACGCACGGCAGACGCGGCGCGGTGTCGTTTGGTTTCCTCTACGCCCCGAAAGACCTCACCAAGTCGTAACGGCCCGCGCCAGCGAAGTCGCCCGTTACTTGGGCATCGTCATCACGGCGGCCAGCATCTCGATGCCCTCCCACAGGTTCTGCAGCCGCAGGTTCTCGTCGGGCCCATGCTGGTTGTTGTCGAAGTTCACGATCGACACGCCGACGGTGGGCATCTTGTAGTAGTCGCTGAAGGTGCCAAACGGCAGGCTGCCGCCGAGCGTGGGCAGTTGCACCGGCGGCACACCACGCATGGTCAGCGCCTTCACCACCGCCTGGGCCTTCGGATCGTCCATCGACACCCGCGATGCCGCCGAGCCGCGCCGGGCATCCACGCGGGCGATGAGCGCGTGCGTGCGCCGCTCCTCGCTGGTCGGCTCGCGGTTGCTGACGACGAAGTAGCCCTGCGCGCGCACGTGCTCGGTGACGAGGGCGTTCTGGGTCTCTGGCACGAGGTCCTTCACCATGCGCACCTCGATGCGCGCCGTTGCCGATCCGGGGATGGCCGACCGCCCGGGGATGCCACTTGTGGACATCTCGAGGATGCTCAGCGTCGGCTCGTTCAGCTTCGCCTCGAGCCTCGTATCGGGACGCTCGGGCCGGGCCACGCCGAGGTCGCGCGCCAGCACCGCCTCCACGTTCGGCGCCGCGTCGAGCGCCGTGCGCTCGGTGGCGGTCAGCGGACGCACGTCCCGATAGAAATCCTTGATGAGGACGCGGCCGGCGTCGTCCTTCATCGTGGCCAGCAGCTTGGCGAGGCGCATCGACGGGTCGGGCACCCAGTTGCCGTAGTTACCCGAGTGCAGGTCGCCGTTGGCGCCGAAGACGGTGATTGTCACGCCGGCGCCACCGCGCACCCCGAAGTAGACCGTGGGCCGGCCACTGGGATGCCGCGGGCCATCGAGCGTCACCGCCAGGTCGGTCTTGAGCGCACTGGGCCGCGCGTCGGCGAAGCGGCGGAAGTTGGCCGAGCCGGCTTCCTCTTCGCCGTCGAGCACGACCCGCACGTTCCACGTGGGTCCGCGTCCCGTGGCCTTGAGCGCGTCGACGGCGTTCAGCAGCGCCACGATTGGACCCTTGTCGTCGGACGTCGAGCGGCCGTAGAGCCGCCACTCCGGATCGAAGCTGGTGCGCGCGCGGTCGTCAGCGATTGGGCCCGCGGCGCTGAACAGGCACGGCGTGAACGGCTTGCACTTGGTCCACTCCGCGGGATCGACCGGCTGGCCGTCGTAGTGGATGTAGACCGTGAGCGTGCCGACGGCGCCGGGCGAGTCGAGTTGGCAGTAGACCACCGGCGCCCCCGGCCCGCCCACGGTCTCTACCTTGAAGCCGCGCTTCGTGAAGAGCGCCGACAGGTGCTCGGCGTTCTTCCGCATGTCGGCGTCGTTGCCAGCTACGTTCGGCAGCGATACGAGGCCCACCAGTTCGTCGACGATGGCGCGCTCGTGCGCGGCCCGCCACTCGGCCACGCCTGGCGGCTGCGCTTGGGCCGGAGCCGTCACGAACGATGCGACGGCGACCAGCGCCAGCGCGATTCGAGAGAACTGCCGCATCCAAGACTCCTCTACGAACGAGACGGCCCGATTCTAGCGCCTGCGCAGCGCCGGCGGCGTCAGCCAGTGCTGCGCGCCGGCCAGCGCGACATCGACGAGCACCGCGAGCGCCGCCGCAGGAATCGCACCCGAGAGCACCATGCGCGAGTCGGCCAGCGCGAGTCCCGCCACAATGGGATCGCCCAGCCCGCCACCGCCCACAAACGCTGCCAGCGTGGCCGTGCCCACGTTGATCACCGCAGCCGTGCGGATGCCCGCCATGATCACCGGCATGGCCAGCGGCACGCGCACCCAGGTGAGCACCTGCCACGGCGTCATGCCGAGCGCTTCGGCGGCCTCGATGGCGCCGCGGTCGGCCTCGCGCACGCCGGTCAC
>JANNEJ010000191.1:0-5797 GCA_031378585.1 Acidobacteriota bacterium
GTCTGGTGACGTCGGCGGAACAGGCGTCGCTCGACGCCTGGATCAAGTACTACCGTCCCGATGAGAACTCCGTGAACGTCACGGTGAGCTATTACACGAAGGGCGCGGTGCTCGGGTTCCTGCTCGACGCGAAGATCCGCAAGGCCACCGCCGGCGCCGTGACGCTCGACCACGCCATGCGCGTGGCGTACGAGCGGCACTCGGGCGCGCGCGGCTACACGCTCGAGCAGTTCTACAAGGCGATGTCCGACGTGGCGGGCGTTGATCTGGCGCCGTGGTTCGGCGACGTGGTCAGTTCCACCAAGGAACTCGACTTCGCCGAGGCGCTGGAGTTCTACGGCCTGCGCTTCACGCCCGTGGACCTGTCGGCCGTACGCGCGACCATGGGTGCCAGCACGCGCAACGACAACGGCCGGCTCGTGGTGACCGTGGTGCGGCGCGGGACGCCCGCGCATGCGGCCGGCGTGAACACCGACGACGAGATCCTCGCCGTCGACGACGTGCGCGTGCGGGCCGATGGCCTCGTGGCCCGCATGGACCAGTACAAGGCGGGCGACACCGTGCGGCTGCTCGTGGCCCGTCGCGACCGGCTAGTCACGCTCGACGTGACGCTGGCACCCGAGCCAGGGCGCCCGTGGCGGCTGCAGCCGAGGCCCGATGCCACGGCGGAGCAGAAGACGCGGCTGTCGGCCTGGCTGGGTCAGTAGCCATCGCTTGCGAGAACACGGGTGGGCCGCGCGCACGGCGCCGGTCGACCATCCACAGGTCGCAGGCCGGCGCCTGCCACGGGCCGCGTCGCATCTGGCGGAAGGTCCGGCTATCTTGTATTCTTTACTGTAAGGAAGTACGCGATGGCAGCCAGAAGCGGTTCTGCGGTGAGGATCAGCCGCGTGTCCAGCAAGGGGCAGGTGACGCTACCGAAACAGGTGCGGGAGGCCATCGGCGTCGGTCCGGGCGACGCGGTCGCCTACGACGTGGTCAAGGGTGTCGTCACCCTGCGGCGTCTCGAACCGATCGACCTTGCGTTCCACGTGGCCTTGGAGTCGACGCTCGCCGAGTGGGGCTCGAAGGAGGACGACGAGGCCTACGGTGACCTGTGAGCCGTGGCAGGTCGTCGTCGTTCCGTTTCCGTTCACGGACCGCGCGGCCACCAAGCGCCGGCCGGCCGTCGTCCTCAGCACAAGGGCCTTCAACCGCCAGGGGCACTCGGTGCTCGCGATGATCACGGCGGCGTCGCACCGGCCGTGGCCGGGCGACACGTCCCTGACCGACCTGCCGAACGCCGGCCTGACCACGCCAAGCCTGGTGCGCCTGAAGATCTTCACACTCGACAATCGCTTCATCGCACGACGAATCGGCGTGCTCTCGGCGCGCGATCAGGACGCGGTCGGAGCGCAGCTTCACGACTGCCTGCCCGGGCGGTCGGACTAGATACGTTCTTGCTCGGCCTGGAAGATGTCTACGGCCAGCAGCGCCGTGCGCTTCCACCGAAATTTCGGCATCAGAACAAAAATATGGTGGAGCCGCCAGCCGAAATAATGGGATATTGGTTCCGCAATCAGTGAACGAGACACTAGGTCAACTCGTTTATTAGCAGTCACTTAGTGGCCATTTTTATGAAATGGCCCGGTCATTGCTGTGATGCGGGGCATGGCATCCGCGCTTCTGCTCCGTTCCTCGAATTCGACGTCCACCTCCGCCCGCCGCGGCAAGCATTGGTCCTCGGGCTGGGATGCGCTGGCCGTGGCGCTGTTGCTCGTGGCTGCCGGCGCCGTCGCGCCGCACGCGCAGGGCCAGGGCCGCGGACCCCAGCGGCGCGCCGACCGCGCCGACCAGCCGCTCGCGGAGCGACTGAATCAAGGCGATGGCAGCGACCTGGAGCGGGTGATCGTCACGCTGAAGCCGGGCGCCAAGCGCCGGCTGCTGCAGGAACTGCAGGCCTACGGCGAGCGCGCCGACCAGGACTTCGGCCTCATCGACGCCTTCGCGGGCCGCCTGCCGCGCCGCATGCTGCGGCAGCTGCGGGAACACCCGGACGTCGTGTCGATGTCGGTTGATGCCGATGTGAGCGCGATGAGCGTGGCCGGCGTCACGGGCACGGCGCAGAACTCGTCGTATTCGCTCCGCGGCACACTGGCCCTGAGCTCGGTCGGCCAGGTGGTCCTCCATTCCACGGGCAGCCTCGCCTCGTCTGCCGGGAGCGGGCTCTCTTTCCCAGTGACCACCGGCGCGGCCAGCAATCGCTTCATGCTGGTGGGCGTCGCCATGCGTAGCAACTCCAGCACCCGTGCCGTCGCCTCGGTGGTCTACAACGGGCGCAGCTTGACGCGCGTCGGCGTCACAAACGACAACGCCTTCATGACGCGCGTGGAGCTCTGGGGCCTGGTCAACCCCCCGAGCGGCACGGGCTCGCTGGCCGTGACCCTGAACGGCAAGGTCACCGGGTACGTGGTCGGGGCGATGAACTTCTCGGGCGTCGATCAGACGGCTCCCCTCGGGGCCGCCGTACTGGCCAACGGCGTCACCGGCAATCCGTCCGTGCAGGTGGCCTCAGGCGCGGGCGACATCGTCGTCGATGCCGTAGCCCACGACTGCATCAGCGGCACGAGGACGGTCGGCGCCGGTCAGACGCAGGCGGTCAGCAGCGCTTGCGGCAACATCGATGGCGCGATGAGCCGAGAAGCCGGCGCGTCGAGCGTCACCATGTCCTGGACGTACCAGAACTCCGGCCTCCGGTGGTCGCAGATGGCCGTCGCCGTCAAGCCGGCGCTGGTCGACTCGACGACGCGCACGGGCGCGGGCGTGACCGTGGCGGTGATCGACTCGGGCCTGCTGCAGGACGGTGGCGGCACGACCCGCATCAAGACGACCCGCGACTTCACGACCGGGAACGCCAATCCCGCGGCCATCTCGCCGCTCGATGGCTACGGCCACGGCACGCACGTGGCGGGCCTCATCGGCGGCGACAAGGCCGAAGCCAAGGGCGTGGCGCCGGGCGTGTCGTATGTGAGTCTGCGCGTGCTGGGCAACACCGGCAGCGGCTCGACCAGCCACGTCATCAACGCGGTGCAGTGGGCGGTGGCCAACAAGGCCACCTACGGCATCGACGTCATCAACCTGTCGCTCGGCCATCCCATCTTCGAGTCGGCGGTGACCGACCCGTTGGTGCAGGCCGTGGAAGCCGCCGTCCGCGCGGGGATCGTGGTCGTGACCTCGGCCGGCAACAACGGCGTGAACGCGACGACGGGGCTGGTGGGCTACGCGGGCATCAGCTCGCCGGGCAACGCGCCGTCGGCCATTACCGCGGGCGCAGCCAAGACGTTCGACACCACCTCACGCGCCGACGACCTGGTGGCCGACTACAGCTCGCGCGGGCCGACGTGGTACGACGGCTATGCCAAGCCCGACGTAATCGCCCCCGGCCACGGCCTGGTCGGGCCGGCCACCACCACGCAGACGCTCTATCTGAACTATCCGGCCAACCGGCTGACGCTCGGCGGCCGCGCGTATCTGAAGCTGAGCGGCACCAGCATGGCCGCCGCGGTGACGAGCGGGTCGGTGGCGCTGATGATCGAAGGGACCAAGGCGACGTTCGGCGTGAAGCCGACGCCCAACGCGGTGAAGGCCATGCTGCAGCACACGGCGTTTCCCATGGGCGACGCCACGGGCGCGGCGTATCACGGGCTGGCGCAGGGCGCCGGCGCGGTGAATCCGGCCGGCGCGCTCGCCCTGGCCAGCGCCCTCAACCCCACCACCGCGGTCGGCAGCAGCTGGCTGGTCAGCGGCCTGACGGAATCCACCACCGTCGACGGGCAGAACATCGTGTGGGGCGAAAACATCGTGTGGGGCGAGAACATCGTGTGGGGCGAAGCCATCTACACGAACCGTGCGGCCTGGGCCAACAACATCGTGTGGGGCGAGAACATCGTGTGGGGCGAAAACATCGTGTGGGGCGAAAACATCGTCTGGGGCGAGAACGTGGTCTTGGGCAACAACATCGTGTGGGGGAACAACATCGTCTGGGGTGAGAACATCGTGTGGGGTGAGAACATCGTGTGGGGTGAGAACATCGTGTGGGGCGAAATCAACCAGGTGCAGCCATGACCGGTCGACCCAATCAGCCACGAGGAGACCTGTCATGGAAATGATGCCGTATCGCCCCGCCCGGGCCGCCGTCGCCGCGCGTGACCTGGTAGCCGCACTTCCCACCCTCGGGACGGCCTCGCCTGCCGCCTGGCGCGACGGCCTGCCGATGCTGCAGGGACTGGGCCTGACGCTACGCGAACTGCAGGCGTCCGATGCGCCGGGCCTTGCCGCGATGCTGACGACCGCCGAGGTGAGCCGCTTCATCTCGCCGCCGCCGACCAGCGTGGCGGGCTTCGAGCGGTTCATCGCGTGGACGCACCGGGAACGCGCGGCCGGGCGCTATGCGTGCTTTGCGGTGGTGCCCGACGGCGCGACCGCCGCGGTGGGGATCTTCCAGGTACGCCTGCTCGACGGCCGCGACGGCGTGGCCGAGTGGGGCTTCATCCTGGGCCAGGCGTACTGGGGCACGGGCCTCTTTCTCGCGGGCGCGCAACGCGTGGTCGACTTCGCGTTCGCCGAGATGGGCCTGCAGCGGCTCGAGGCGCGCGCGGCGGTGCCGAACGGCCGTGGGCAAGGCGCGCTCGCCAAACTCGGCGCGGTGCGCGAAGCGGTACTGCGGCAGTCGTTCGAACGGCACGGTCGGCGTCTGGACCAGACGCTGTGGGCGATTCTGAAAGACGAATGGCCGGCGCTGCGCACCCCACTCTGCATGTCCGTTCACTAGAGGTGAGGTGCTTCGAAGCACATCCGGTTCTCTGCCGGCGCCCCGCTCGTGACGCCCCAACAGTGAGTCCCAACCTTTTCCAGGGACTGCTCGTCTACCAGAGAGTTCATGGGGAGCCCGTTCCAGCGCGTCATCGCCGCTGTGTGCATGGCGACGTGTCTGGCCGGCCAGGCCACCGCGGCTCCTGGCGGTGTACGTGAGCGCGTGGGGCTGGTCTTCGAGGCGCAGGCCGTGCCCACGGCCGCGCCCATCGTGGTCGACGGCCGCTTCGACGAGCCGGTGTGGCGCGACGCGCCGGTCATCGGCGAGTTCGTGCAGCGCCAGCCGGCCGAGGGCGCCGAACCGACCGAGCGCACCGAGGCCCGCCTGGCCTACGACGACACCGCGCTGTATGTAGCCATTCAGGCCTTCGACCGCCAGCCGGCCGGCATCGTCGGCATGCTCACCCGCCGCGACGAACGCTCACCGTCTGACTGGGTCAAGGTGGCCATCGACTCGTTTCACGACCGGCGCTCGGCCTACGAGTTTGCCGTGAATCCCGCCGGCGTGAAGGCCGACGTGTATTACTTCAACGACGGCGACGACGACGCCAGTTGGGACGCCGTGTGGGACGTGCAAGTGGCGCGCGATGCCCAGGGCTGGCGTGCCGAGTTCAAGATTCCCTTCTCGCAGCTGCGCTTTGCGCGTGGCGGTGGTCCGGTCGGCCTGGCCATCACCCGCGAGATGCCTCGCGCCAACGAGACGGCGACCTGGCCGCTCATTGCCCGCAGCGCCACGGGCTTCGTGTCGCAGTTTGGCGACGTGACCGGCATGCGTCCCGGCGTCGCAAGCAAGCGGCTCGAGTTGCTGCCGTACACGCTCGGCGAGTTCACGGTGTCGCCGAAAGAGACGGGGAACCCGCTTTCCTCGCGCACCGACCCGACGGCCGCGATGGGCGTGGACCTGAAGTACGCGGTGACTCCCGCTCTTACCCTCACCGCCACGCTC
>JANNEJ010000199.1:0-3668 GCA_031378585.1 Acidobacteriota bacterium
TACAGCGCGAGCGCGCCGGCGACGGCGACGTTGAGCGACTCGACGGCCGGCGCCATCGGAATGCTGGCGCGGACATCGACGAGGTCGAGGAGGCCCGTCGGTAGCCCCGGACCCTCGCCGCCAAGGAGCAGGCACACGGGACGGCGTAGGTCCACCCGTGCCAGCGGCGTGCCCCCGCGCGGCACAAACGCCACGAGGCTCACCTCGAGGAGGCGCGCGGAGCTGACGACGTCTTCCACGGAGGTCACCCGCGCGAGCGGCAGGCGAAAGGCGCTGCCCATCGACGCGCGCAAGGCTTTCCAGCCAAGCGGGTCGGCCGACCCGCCGACGGCGATAAGGCCGGTGGCGCCGGCCGCGTCCGCCGCGCGTACGAGCGCGCCCAGATTCCCGGGGTCCTGCACCTCGACCGCTACAACCACCAGTGACGGCATCGCATCGAACACCCGCGCCAGCCCGCCGGGGGGGCGACGCGCCAGCGCGACGACGCCCGATGAGGTGCGCACCGGGCTCATGGCCGTCAAGACATCGGCGCTGACGGTCACGACCTGGGTTCCAGCTTCGGCGAGCGCCTCGACCACCTGCAATTCCGTCTCGCCTGGCGGATCGACGCCTAACGCCACGACATCCACCGCAAGGCCGGCGGCGCGGGCCTCAACGAGCAGATGCCACCCGTCGAGCAGAAGGGGTTGTTCGTCGCCTCCGGCCCGCGCCTCACGGCACGCGAGCACGAGTGGGTGACGGCGGCTGGTAATGGACGGCATGGGCAGGGACATCTCTCTTCAGACGGGGACGCGACGCAACGCGCGGCGGCAGCTCGGAGCATAGCATTGTGTGTGTTACAGTTAGCGCCGATCGGACCAATGAAAGCGCGCCTTCTCAAGCGATTCGACGACGACATTGCCGCGCTCGAGCGCGAGCTGTATACCGACCTGCCCAAAGAGATTCAGCGGGCACGCGAATTCGGCGACCTGCGCGAAAACGCCGAGTATTCGGCGGCCAAGGAGCGGCAGAGCTTCGTGCAGGCCCGGATCGGGATGTTGCAGCGCCGTCGCAATGAAGTGGCGCTCATGAATCTCGACCGTGTGCCCCACGACAAGACCGGGTTTGGCTCCACCGTCACGCTGCGCGAATCGGGCGGTCCCGAGTTCACGTATCAGCTCGTGATGCCGGAAGACGCCGACGTGGCGAAGGGCTTGATCTCGACGTCGTCGCCGGTGGGCCGGGCGCTTCTCAACAAGGAAGCGGGTGACACGGTCACGGTCGCCACGCCCGCGGGCGCGCGCAAGTTCGAGATCATCAAGCTCGTCACACTGCACGACAGCGAGTAATCACCGCGTGGCCCGAGGGACTCGCGCCCAGCACGATCTCTACTCCCCTGAGCGGCCGACGGCCGTGATCCTGAGCGGCACGGGCGTCGATGGCGCCTACCATGCGGGTGTCTTGAAGGCACTCGACGAAGCGGGCGTGAAGGTCGACCTCGTCGCGGGCCGGGGCATTGGCGCGTTTGCCGCCCTGCTGTTTGCGGTCGACGGCGCCGCCACACTCTGGGAACCTCGTGGCTTCTGGCACCGCGTCCCGTCCTCGTCTGCATACGGATTGCGCTGGCCGTATCGCGTGACGGGATGGGCGCTCACGCTTTCTGGCGGCATCCTGGTCAGCCCCCTCATGCTGCTGGTGGGCGCGCTTGCCGTGTGGCCGGTGGCCGTCGGCGCGGGACTTCTGGGGCTCGAGTCAAGCCGCGACCTCGCGCAGGGGTACGCGGATCTGGTGGCGTGGGCCTTCGCACCCGATCACGTGCCCGCGTGGGTGGCGCGGCTCGTCCTGCTCGTGGCCACCAGCCTCGCGGCGGCGCTCGGCACGGGAGCTGCGATGGCCGCTCTGCGTTCACCGCGCCGCAAGCAAGGCAACCCCGTGTGGCGGCTGCTGGGTGCACCGGTCGAGTCGGCGCACTTTGCCACCCTGGCCGTCGACACGCTCTGGGATCTGATGCGCGGTGGCGCCACGGTCGCCAAGCCCACCTCCGCCGACCTCAGTCAACGGGCCACGGAACGGCTTGTGTCGAGCGTGAACCAGCCAGGGCACCGAGACCTGTTGCTGGCCGTGCACGATCTGGACGGCCGCAGAGATCTGGTGTTTGGATCGGTCGCGGGCGAGCCTGGAAAGCGTCTCTTCCCCGGCGCCACCGGGACATCGAGCCGACGCGCCGAGGCGTTCGACCTGGGCAGCACCGCCCGGGGGGCTCTGGTCGATGTGCTCAGCGGCGCGCTGACCCTGCCGGGCGTCTCTGAGCCACATGCCATGCGATTCTCCGGCGAGAGCGTCTGGCGCGGGGAAGTGCACCGCCTCGCCGATCGCCCAGCCTCACTGTCGCGCCTCCTCGAGGAGGCCGCCGCGGCTGGAATGGAGCAGGCCATCGTCGTGACCGCCACGCCGGAACCCGGCGGGCCGCACGAACTCGAGCCGCCGCGCGTGGATCCACGAGGCCGGGTGGGCGAGTGGTTGTCGGGCGAGGAGGCGGCCGCGGTGCGTGACGCCGTCCGGTATGCTCAGGCCCACTTCCACACCGTGTTCGTGATTCGTCCCGTACACAATCCGATTGCACCGCTCGACGTGCAGGGCGCCGACGACCGCGCGTCCGACCGGCACTGCACGTTGCAGGACCTGCTCGAGCGCGGCTACGATGACGCGCACCGGCTCTTCATCGAACCCGCGCTCGGCGCCGCCGGTGAACGCGTGCCGGGAGCCACCTGGTGACGCCATGACCAACGCTTCCACGCACGGACCAGCCACCACCTTGATCCACACAGGCGAGCGTCTCCCAGCAGCCGCCTCGCTGACCGTGCCGATCTACGAGACGAGCACGTTCGTGTTCGATTCGGCCGCCGAGGTCGAGGCCTACGCCGAAGGGCGCGCGACGGGCTATCTCTACAGCCGCTACGACAATCCCACGGTGGTGGCCGTCGAAACCAAGCTGGCGGCGGTGGACGGCGCCGAGGCGGCGATCGTATTCGGCTCCGGCATGGCGGCGATCTCGACCGCGCTCTTTGGCCTGCTCCAGCATGGAGACGAGGTCGTGTGCTGCGCCGCCATTTACGGCGGCACATTCCACATCCTCAACGGCCTGGCCGCGCGATTCGGAGTGAGCACCCGCTGGGCGTCGCTCGACGAGTTTCGTTCGCCGGAAGCGCTCATCGGGCCCAAGACGCGGATGGTCTGGTTCGAATCGCCGACCAACCCGACCCTTCGCGTCATCGACGTGCGACAGGTGGCCGCGGCCTGCACGGCCGCCGGCGTGCTGTCGGTGGCCGACAACACGTTTGCCTCGCCGCTCAACCAGCCGGTCCTCGCGATGGGGGTCGACCTCTCGATGCAGAGTGTCACGAAGTATCTCAACGGACACTCTGATGTGACCGGCGGCGTGCTGTCGGGCCGGCAGGGGCTCATCGACCGTCTCGCGAAAACGCGCCGCCTGCTCGGCGGCATTCTCGATCCGCAGCCGGCCTACGCGCTCGGGCGGGGCATGAAGACGCTGGCGCTGCGCGTCGCGGCGCACAACGCCAATGCGATGGCGATCGCCGAGGCGCTCGAGGGCCATCCGGCGCTGGCGGCCGTGCACTATCCAGGACTGTCGTCGCATCCCGATCACGCCATCGCCCGGGCGCAGATGC
>JANNEJ010000208.1:0-2203 GCA_031378585.1 Acidobacteriota bacterium
TCGAAAAATCGACCCGCAGCACAACTTGAAACATCGACACACCGACCAGCACGAGCACCGCCGAGGTGGCGTAGCCGGGCACGGCCGCCACCAGCGGGCCAAGGAAGAAGCACGGCACGAAACACAGGGCCGTCACCACCGAGGCCCGGCCCGAGCGCTGTGCGAGGCCATCTTGCTGTGCCAGGGCCGAAATCTCCAGACCCCCGCTAATGTTTCCTATCGTCCGCAGCCGGATGACGATTAGCGCTTGACACGGCCGAGGGAACCCGCTAGGGTCGCCCAGGATTCACAGCCGATTCCAAAGGGGGACGTCATGCGTCTACGACTCTGGGTCACAACACTGCTGATTGTCAGTGCCGCCGCGGTCGGGTCCACCAGGCAGAGCCGGCCGGATGCCGTCTCCGGAACCCTGACGCGGACGTTTCAAATCGTCGCCGACACGGACCTCACCGGCGATGTCACCTGTGCCGTCGCGGACGGCACGTCATGCTTTGCCTTTGCAGCGCCGGCCGTCGAGCTGCGGCTCAACGGCTTCACGATCACGGGCAAGGGCGACCCGGGCACCGGCTGCGCCGGCACCCCTACGACCGGCGAAATCGGTATTACGACGAGCGCCCGGAACGACGTGACGGTCCGCGGTCCCGGTCTCGTTCAACGCTTCCGCGGTCACGGAGTGCAGGTGACAGGTTCCACCAACGCGCGCGTCGAAGGCCTGACCGTCTCGACCAACTGCGGCTCCGGCATCTTCGTCCTCGCCACCTCGTTCGCCGCCCTAGTGGAAGGCAACACGTCGATCAGGAACGGCTCGACGGTGGTGGGTAGTGCCTGCGGCGGCATATGAGTGGCCGGCCATAACAGCCGGGTCCGGCTGAACAACACCTACGCCAACGGCTACCTGGAACCCGCGGACGACTTCGGCATCGGGCTGGTCGGCGCCGCCAGCGGCAACTTCATCGACGAGAACCTCGTGACCGGGAACACCAACGGCATCTACATCGCGGCCGGGGTCGGCAGCAACGCCGTACGCGACAACACGGTAATGGGCAATCCGGGGATTCAGGTCAGCACCACGCGGCCCGAGATCCGCGCGCTCGACATCGTGAACCTCGCCCCCGCCGAACGGACGACGTTCCAGCGGAACTACTGCCTGACGGCGCTGAACGCTCCATGTCCCGCGATCGCGCCACGCTAGGCGCCCGCGTTGGAGCCGTACACGGCGCGGCCAGGTGCCTGATGGCGTGGGCGGCGGGTGCGGCGATTGCCACCGCGGCATGCCAGCGCTCCGATCCGACGCCCGTCGCTACGGGTACGGTGACCCTGGTGAACCGCGTGCGCGCCGCGGTGAGCGGCCTGTCGTGCGACACGTGCCCGGCCGCCGTGGAGAAGGCGTTGCGCGAACGGCTGGCGCCGGGCGCCATCACAGTGGATCCGGGCCGGTCGGTGGCGGTTGTCTTCGAACAGACCAGCAGTGCGTTCCCGTCGGCGTCGTTCAGGAGCGCGCTCGCCGAAGGGGGCGCGGAGGCGTTGTCGATCACCATCGAAGTCTGCGGGTCGATTCAGGCGGAGGGCGAGCAGGCGTGGCTCACCTCGGGGGCGACCCGTCTGCTGCTAGAAGGAGCACCGCCTGCAACCGGCGCGGAGCTGTGCGTGAGCGGCGAGCTGCGCGATCAGGTGAGCCCACCTCGCCTGGTACTCGGCAAGTTCGGGGGATGACGCGCCCTGGCGTCCGGTTCGATCGGACCGCGTCCGGAGTTGGGCGCGCGCGGCCCGGGCGTCGGGACGCCGTGGAGGCGACGCACGCACGACTGTCAAGCAGTGGTTGGTGAACCGGATCGACGTGAACCCTGAAGGATTCGACCACGGCAAGGCGCGGCTCCAGGCCGACGCCGTGTGGCTGATGAGTTGCGGCCGACACCGTTCCGAGCGAAGCGATGGCCGGTGTCACTGGCCCAGCACGAGCAGCCCTCCCGACAGCACCGCGAGCACCCAGAGCGTCGGGCCGACTTCCCGCGCCCGCCCCACCACGGCGTAGAGCGCCGCGTGCAGCAGGAAGCCCCAGAGGATGCCCTGCGTGATCGACAGCGTGAGCGGGATGAGCACCAACGTCACGAAGGCCGGCACGGCGTCTTCGAGCCTCGAAAAATCGACGCGCAGCACCGTCTGGAACATCGACACGCCGACCAGCACGAGCACCGCCGTGGTG
>JANNEJ010000229.1:0-2268 GCA_031378585.1 Acidobacteriota bacterium
CGCCGAACTCTCGTCGGTACGCCTCGGCCTTTGCCAGGTCACGGCTGGCGTAGCGCGGGCGGATGGCGCCACCGAGCGCGCGCAGATGCCCGCTGTGCACGCGCGCGATGAAGCCACACCCGAGGAAGGCGAGCGTCAGCGGGGATGCCATCGGAGGGTGGGAGGCCAAGCGCTGCTCAGAAGTGTATACCGTCAGCGATGCTTGCGGGCCGGCCCGGCCTCTCGGTATGCTCACAGCCCCTGAGGAGGCCATGCCAATGAAAACCGCCGCTGACTTCGATCCCGACGTGCTGATCCTGTTTGATGCCTACGTGCACGGTGCGCTCGACCGGCGGGGGTTTCTCGACAAGGCCGCGAAGTATGCGGTGGGCAGCGTCACGGCGGCGGTGCTGCTCGAGCAGCTGAGTCCCAGGTTTGCCGAGGCCCAGCAGGTGGCGAAGGATGACGCGCGCCTCGAGGCCGGGTACGTCGAGCTCGCCTCACCCCAGGGCTACGGCAAGATGCGCGGCTACCTGGTCCGCCCGGCCAAGGCGGCTGGGAAGCTTCCCGGCGTGCTCGTGGTGCACGAGAACCGCGGGCTGAATCCGCACATCGAAGACATCGCGCGGCGAGTCGCGCTCGACAACTTCGTGGCCTTCGCGCCCGACGCGCTGACGCCCCTAGGCGGCTATCCCGCCAGCGGCGAGGACGAGGCGCGGGCCCTGTTCGGCAAGCTCGAACAGCCCAAGACACGCGAGGACATGGTGGCGGCGGCCGGCTTCCTGAAGAACCACGCGGAGTGCACCGGCAAGATTGGAGTCGTGGGCTTCTGCTACGGCGGCGGCATCGCGAACTTCCTGCCGACCCGGGTGCCAGAGATCCTCGCGGCGGTGCCGTTTTATGGGGGACCGGCGGCGGTCGACGACGTGCCCAAGATCAAGGCGCAGTTGCTCATCAACTACGCCGGCAACGACGAGCGCGTCAACGCCTCGTGGCCCGGCTACGAAACGGCGCTCAAGGCCGCGGGCATCAAGTACGACATGCACATGTACGCGGGCACCGAGCACGGGTTCAACAACGACACGACGCCGCGCTACAACAAGGAAGCGGCCGGGCAGGCGTGGACCCGCACCATGGGCCTCTTCAACGCCGCGCTGCGCACGTAGGACGGCGCGCTGATGTCTCCCGGGTTCGGCGGTCAGACCTGCCGTCTGGCCGTCGTCCTCGCGCTTGGCGCGCTGGCGCCGTCGAGCCCGGCACGGGCGCAGTTCGACCCGGCGCGCGTCGCGCCCGAGCCTCCGGCCGTGGCCGGGCGGTTCAGCGAGCCGCAGCTGACCTACGCCACACCGGCCTTTCGGCCTGGCCGTCACGACTTCCCCGCCCACGCCGAGGTCCTCGACTTCGTGCACGGCCTGGCCGGGCGCGTGCCTGCGCGCGTCCGCGTCGACGTCATCGGCAACTCTCAACAGGGCCGCCCCATCGTGCTCATCGTCCTGGCGGGCCCTGACGGCGTATCGGCCGCGCTGCCCACGGTGCTGGTGCTCGCGCAGCAGCACGGCAACGAACCTGCGTGCGGCGAGGCGGCCCTGGCGCTTGCCGAGCAGCTCGCGGGGCCAGACGCGGCGCTGCTCGACCACGTGAACGTGCTCGTCGTGCCCCGCACCAATCCCGACGGCGCCGAGCGCTTCGCCCGCACCACCGTCAACGGCACCGACGTGAACCGCGACCACCTGCTGCTGCACACGCCCGAGGCGCGGGCCCTTGCCGGCGTGGCGCGGCGCTACCGGCCCGACGTCGTGCTCGACCTGCACGAGTTCACGGTCGGCGACCGCTGGGTGAAGAAGTACGGCGTCGTGCAGAAGTACGACGCGCTCATCCAGGCCGCCACTGTCGGCAACCTGCAGCCGGCCATTGCCACCGAAGCGGAGCGGCGCTTCGTGGCGCCCGTCGGGCGCGCGCTCGCCGATGAGGGGCTCACGAACTTCGCGTATCACACGACGTCGCAGGACCCTGCCGACAAGGTGGTCTCGATGGGCGGAGTGCAACCCGACACCGGCCGCAACGTGTACGGCCTGCGACAGGCCATCAGCCTGCTCATCGAGACCCGCGGCGTGGGCATCGGCCGCGCGCACTTCGCGCGCCGGGTGCACACACACGTGCGGGCGGCCCTCACCGTGATCGGCCAGGCGGCCAGCCGCGGCCCCCGCCTCGTGGCGCTCACGCGCGCCGCCGACGTCGCGGCCGCCGCGCAGGCGTGCCTGGGCTTGCTCACAATCCGCGCCGAAGCCA
>JANNEJ010000269.1:0-2619 GCA_031378585.1 Acidobacteriota bacterium
CACAGCGCAGCTCTATCACGTGGCTGTCGACAACCAGGTGCCGTACCGGGTCTACGGGGCACAGCAGGACAACACCACGATCTCGGTGCCGAGCCGCTCCGACGGTGGCCGCATCACCATCGAGGAATGGGAAACGGTCGGCGGCGGCGAGGACGGCTACGTGGCGCCGCATCCCACCGACCCGAACATCATCTACGCTGCCGATCACCACTGGCTGCATCGCTACGACCGGCGCACCAAGCAGGTGCGCGACATCTCGCCCAACCCCGAGACGCACTACGGCTGGGGCGCGGCCGACATCAACTTCCGCTTCTGGTGGACCTTCCCGGTGATGGTGTCGCCGCACGACGCCGTGACGCTGTATGTCACCTCGCAGGTGGTACACCGGACCCGCAACGAGGGCCAGAGCTGGGAAGTCATCAGCCCCGATCTCACGCGCGCCGATCCCAAGACGCTCGAAAAGACGCCGTCGTACCTGAGTCCGTCGCCGGGAGAGTTCTGGGGACCGATCACGCGCGAGGCCTACGGCCCCGAGTGGTACGCCACGATCTTTGCCTTCGCCGAGTCGCCCAAGCAGGCCGGCGTGCTGTGGGCAGGTTCGGATGACGGCTTCGTGCAGGTGTCGCGCGACAACGGCGCGTCGTGGACCAAGGTGACGCCGCCCGGTCTGCCCGAGTTCGCGCTCGTCAGCATCATCGACCCGTCGGCACACGACGCTGGCACCGCCTACGTGGCGGCCACGCGCTTCAAGCTGCAGGACAACGCGCCCTACCTGTACAAGACGTCGGACTACGGGAAGACGTGGACCAAGATCGTCGACGGCATTCGCGCCAGTGACTTCACCCGCGTCATCCGCGAGGATCCCAAACGAAAGGGCCTGTTGTACGCAGGTACCGAGACGGGTGTCTACGTGTCGTTTGACGACGGCGGCCGCTGGCAGCCCCTGCAGCTCAACCTGCCGGTGGTACCTGTGCACGACCTGGTGATCAAGGACGGCGACCTCGTGGCCGCCACCCACGGACGCTCGTTCTGGATTCTCGACAACGTCGCGCTCCTGCACCAGCTCACGCCCGCCGCCGTGACCGACGCGGTGCGGCTCTTCGAACCGCGAACGGCCGTGCGCTACGGCCGGGGCGCGTCGTTGGCCGGCACCGCTGCCACCGCTGCGAACATCGACGGCGCCAACCCGCCCGCCGGCGTCGTGGTGCCGTTCTATCTCAAGGACACGCCCACCGGGCCCGTGACGCTTACGATCTCGAAGGAAGGCGCGGGACCGGGCGCCGGGGTGATCCGAACCGTCACCTTCGATCCCGAAGGCGCCGCGCCCTCATCGGCCGGGGCGCGCCGTCCCATCGCGCGGTCTGGCGCCAATACCTACGTGTGGGACATGCGCTATCCGCCGCCCACGGTGCTGCCCGGTGCGGTGTTCCAGGGTCGCCCGGTCGGCCCGCTGGCGCCGCCCGGCACCTACACGGTCGAACTCTCGGTCAACGGCGTCCCGACCAGGACCATGGCCACGGTGGTCAAGGATCCGCGGGTGACCTATACCGATGCCGAACTGGAGTCGCAGTTTGCGTTCCTCATCGACGTGCGCGACAAGCTCACCGAGACGATGAGCGTCGTGAAGCGCGTGCGCGACACGCGCAGCCAGGCCGAGGAACTCGTGAAGAAGGCGAAGGAGACGCGGCGCGGCCGGACGCCGGAATCCCAGGCGCTGCTCGACCAGGCGATGACCGACCTGAACAACCGCCTGTACACGATCGAAGAGCGGCTGGTGCAGTTCCGCGCCAAGGCGAATCAGGATCTGATCGCCAACCCGACCGGCATCGACAGCAAGCTGGCCCAGCTGCTGGGGTTTGCCGCGATGGGCGACGGACCGCCCACAGACGGCGCCAGGGATCTGCTGAAGCGTCTCACCGGCGGGGTCGCGGAGCGCACCACGGCACTCGGCGACGTGGAGAAGAAGGAACTGGCGACGCTCAAGCGCCTGACGGCGACGCTGTCGAGGTAGCGCCAGGTGTACAGCACGATCTGGAGTGTCGATTTCACGGACACCTTCGCGCGGGATGCGATGAAGCAATGGTGCGCGACCGGGCGCATCGCTCACGACCATTCGCACGTGCGGCCGTGCGAGGCTGAACGGTGGCCCACGGGACTGGCTGGCGCGGTCGCCAGCGGCCGCGCGCTGGGCACCGCGCTCGAGTCGGACCAGGCCATCCTTGGCGTCTTCGATGAAGGCTGCATGGGGATGTACAACGAGGGGTACGCGACAGATGCTGACCAATCGACCACCGCTTCGCGTCCTCGTCGCCTGTGCTGCGCTGCTCTTTGTCGCGGGAAGCTCGCCACCCGCGGCCTACGCGCAAGCCCCGCAGCCCGGTCTCGACACGATCGCGCAGTTCGATCGGTACCCGCTGCTGGTTCCCGACGCAGAGGCGCACTACCTGTCCAGCTACGACCGGACGGGCAAGAACGACGACGGGTTCGAGGGGCGATATTCGGCGCTGTACATCGACGAACGCGGCGAGCACGTCATCTTCGACGGGAAGGGGCCCGGATCGGTCTACACCCTGTGGTTCACGAGCCGCGAGGTCCCCGCGACGCCCGCAACCACGTATC
>JANNEJ010000291.1:0-3057 GCA_031378585.1 Acidobacteriota bacterium
GGTGGGCGAGGTGTTCTACTTATACCTGTTGTCGCGGGGGGCCACCCCTGGTTCGGGGCTCCCTCCCCACCGGGCCTGCGCCCGGGGGTGGGGGGGGTTTGGGGGGGGGGGCGGGGGCGTGCCGACGTCACGACTTCCAGAGCACCGCAGCGGGACAGTTGCATGCCCGAGCCCCCAGGCCCAAGCCCCGAGCCCCTAGAATAGAGATATGCCCCTCAGCCATCGCATCGAGCGGATCTCGGAACAACTGCGCGAGGAAGTGAGCCAGATCCTCGCCACCGACGTCGTGGATCCTGGCGTGGGACTGGTCACGGTCCGCCGGGTCAAGGTGTCGCCCGATCTGGCGCTGGCGCGCGTGTACTGGACGCTCATCGGCACTGCCGCCGAGCGCACGCGCACCACCAAGGCGCTCCAGCGGGCGGCCCCGTTCGTGCGTCACATCCTGGCGACCCGGCTCACCTTGCGGCGGGTTCCCGAGGTCGCGTTTCACTTCGACCAGGGGCTGGCTGCGCACCAGCGCGTAGAAGAAATCCTGCACGAGATCCACGAAGAAGAAGCGGCGCGGGGAGAGTCGCCGGTCGTCACGGAGCCGGCCGCGGCCGCATCAGCCGAGGCGTCGACCGACGCGTCGGTCCCCTCGCCCTTGCCGTCCGATGATGCTGAACCCGCGCGCTGACGCCACCGAGCTCGCCGAGGTCGTCACGCGACTGCATGCGGCCTCGCGTATCGTCGTGTCATCGCACGAGCGGCCCGACGGCGATGCGATCGGCTCCGGCATGGCGCTCGTGCTCGCGTTGCGCGCCCTGGGCAAGGACGCGCGCATGGTGATGTGCGACACGCCGCCACCGGCCCTGCAGCCCTTCCCCTCCGTGGATGGCGTATGGGTCACGCGCGAGGTCGACGAGACGTTTGACGTCGCCGTGATCATGGAATGCAGCGACCTGTCGCGCACCGGCGTGCAGGGACTCGATCGCTCGCCCGTCCTGAACATCGACCACCATCCGCAGAATGCGCGCTACGGCGTCGTGAACTGGGTGGACGAATCGGCCGCAGCCTGCGGCGAGCTGGTGTATGACCTCGTCATGGCCCTCGGCGTGCCGCTGACGGCCGACGTCGCCACGCATCTGTATCTTGCGATCCTGACCGACACCGGGTCGTTCCACTTCTCGCACATGACACCGCGCACGTTCGACATCGCCGGGCGTGCGGTCGCCGCCGGGGCCGATCCCGTGTGGATTGCGCGCACGCACTACGACAGCAGCCGGATGGCGCGGGTGCGCATCTTTGGACGGGTCCTGTCCGACATGGTCGTCGATGCCGGTGGCCGAATCGCGTTGCTGGCGATCACGCCGGAGATCGCCGCGGAAGCCGGCGGCACCTACGACGACACCGAAGGCCTCATCAACTTCCCACTCTCTGTGAAGGACCTCTGCGCGGTGGCTTTCTTCAAGCAGGCCGAGTCGCCAAACGAATGGCGAGTGAGCCTGCGCTCGAAGGGCGCGGTGGACATCGGCGCCGTGGCGCGCCGGCGCGGCGGCGGCGGGCACCGGAACGCCGCAGCGTGCGCCGTCCGTGGTCCGCTCGATGAGGTTCGGGCCGACGTGCTACAGGCGCTCGAACGCGCCGTGGCCGACGCGGACACCGCGTGACCGCGCCGGTCGACGGCGTCCTTGTCGTCGACAAGCCGCGCGGGCCCACGTCGCACGACGTGGTGAGCGTCGCCAGACGGGCCCTCGGCACGTCGAAGGTCGGCCACACCGGCACCCTCGACCCGATGGCCACGGGAGTACTGGCGCTGGTGGTGGGTCGAGCCACGCGACTCGCCCGCTACCTGGCGGGCGACGTCAAGACCTACGAGGCCGAGGTCACCTTCGGGAGCGCGACCGATACCTACGACGCTCAGGGCACCGCCACGCTGACTACGGGACGCCACCCAGAGCGCGAGGCGTTGGTGATGGCGCTCGAGGGCTTCTCCGGGTCCATTCAGCAGACGCCTCCCGCCTATTCGGCCAAGAAGATTGGCGGCGAGGCAGCGTACCGGCTGGCGCGACGCGATACGCCCGTGTTGCCGGCGCCCGTCCATGTCGTGGTTCACGCGCTCACACTCGAGGGCTACGAACACGGAATTGCCACGCTCGTGGTGCGCGTGTCGGCAGGTTTTTATGTGCGATCCCTCGCCCACGACCTGGGCACACAGCTCGGCACTGGCGCCCATCTGTCCGCGCTGCGGCGCCTCCAGGCGGGCGCGTTCGGGTTGAGCGACGCCACCGCGTGGGACACCCTCAAGCACGGCGGAGACGGCGCCAGAGCGGGGCTACGGGGCATCGACCAGCTGCTGCCGGACCTCCCGGCTGTCGCGCTGTCCTCAGAGGACGCGGTGCGAGTCAGGCACGGCCAATCCGTGCAAGTCGTGCTGCCGCCTAGGGCCGAAACCGTACCGCTGCGGTTGCTCGACCAGGACGCGCGACTCATCGGCATCGGCATAGCCGAGGCAATGGCGCCGGCCGGTGGCGGCGCGACAGTTGTGCGGCCGGTCGTGATCCTGGGCTAGAATGAAGGGTCAACCTGCGGACGAACCCGCAGACATACGGCGGCGTGGAGTGGCGGCAAGCCGCGCTCTGGGCCGTACGTGGAGGCAGACGTGGCACTGACGAAAGACAAGAAGACCGAAGTCATCGACTCCTACCGCACGCATGGCACCGACACCGGTTCGCCTGAGGTGCAAGTCGCCATCCTGAGCGAACGCATCACCTACCTGACCGAGCACTTCAAGGGCCATGCGAAGGACCACCACTCGCGTCGCGGCCTCCTGAAACTGGTCGGTCAGCGCCGGCGGTTGCTCGACTACCTGAAGAGCAAGGACACCACCCGGTACGCGGACCTCATCAAGAGGCTCGGCATCCGCAAGTAGCCTAGTCCCGTCGCGGCCGCACCGGCACGCCCGGTCCGCGGCCAGCGTCCGTCCGACCGCAGCCACACCAGCAATACCGGCGGCGGCGGGGGCCCTTCGCACCATGTGAAGGCTCCACGCCGCCGCGTCGACAAGTCCGGGGAACG
>JANNEJ010000421.1:0-9231 GCA_031378585.1 Acidobacteriota bacterium
GTCCTCCAGCGGCCTCTCTGCCGATGTCAGAGCGCGTCACCGGCGCGTGGGACGGCGTGGCGTCTCCGTGAGGCGAAGTCTGAGGACCGCGAGCTCTGCCGGTCCCCCAGCGACGCGACGTAAGCTGCCGAGTGCGCCGCCTCGCTGGGGGACCGGCAGAGCTCGCGGTCCTGAGACTTCGCCTCACGGAGACGCCACGCCGTCCCACGCGCCGGTGACGCGCTCTGACATCGGCAGAGAGGCCGCTGGAGGACGGGATGTCGACGCAGCAGTTGTGATCGGTACCGCGCCAGCCGCCCAACTGCAGCGTCGACGTCCCGTGCCCCAGTGGCCGGCGCCCCGCAGGACCGGCGAGCTACGCGACGGGGCGCTCGACCGACACTTTCGGCTCGGGCGTGCCCGCCCACGTAAAGCGGTACGTCCTGGCCTTGCGCACGTTCATCACGAGCGCGGGCCGGAACACCGCCATGCAGATGCCACCCTCGTGGCGCACGCTGGGATACACGACGCCGAGCCCGCCGGCGGCCAACAGGTCCTCCGCCAGCTGCTGCGACGCCACATAGCTTTCCGGATTCAGGCAGGCGCGAAACGTGCGGCGGGCGCGGCGCAGGTCGTGGAACGTGGCGCTGACGTCGGCCAGGTAGTCGTCGTAGGTGACGGAATCCTCGAACCGGTCGATCTCGGCAAGCTGCACGGCCTTGTGGAAGGCCACCTCGCGTTGTGAGGTCTCGAGGTCGAAGCCCGCGTACCAGGCGCCGCGATCCGGCCCGCTGAAACGGCCGCCGAGCGGATTGGCATGGCAAAACGACGCGTTCACGACCACGGCGTGCGGCACGGCACACACCAGCTCCTCCGGCCCGATGCCGGGCAGCCGCTGGTGCTCCGCCTGCAGTCGATCGTTGGTGGCGGCGTCGAGCTCGAAGATGGCATGCAGGTGCGCGTCGTCGGCAGCGATCTCTGCCAGTACGCTGTCGCCGCCTGACAGGGATCGGGACGGGATGAGGCGGTGCGTGTCGTACTGCCTGACGAGCGTGACCGGCGGCGGCGCCATCAGCCAGCCCGGCGCGCGTCGAGCAGGCGGCGCACCGTCTGCATCGCCGGCAGGCCGCCCTGAATCATGACGGCCAGCGGCGCGCGGCTGCCGAAAACAGGATGCCGGTTCGGCAGGTGGACCCACTCGTCGGCGATGGCGCGGCCGTGCAGGATGTTCAGTGCCTTGAAGATCCCGATGAGATACGAGATCCGCGTGAGTCGATCGACGTCGAGCACGCGGTCCGGGTTGCGCTTCATCTCGTAGAACGGACCGTTGGTCACGCCGCCAAGCAGCGCGCGGGCATCCTCGTCGCGCACCTTCCACCTGGCCATGAGGGTGAAGAACGCCTTCAGCGCCGGAGGCGAGAGCCGCTCGCGGGCCGCGGGCACGCCAAGATCGGTCGGCACGTCCGCCCGGTAGCGGCTGGCCGGATGGTGCAGGGATGAGGCAGCCACGATAGACTCCTGAACAGAAGTCTAATTCATCCTGATTAGGACCGTCAATGACCGCTAGTTGCGCCAGGGCATCAGCCGCTCGATCCACGCCACCCGGGTCAGGTCGTTGTAGATCACCGTCACCATCAGCATCATCAACAGCACGAAACCGGCAAAGAGCATCTTTTCCTTGATTGCCAAGGAGAAGTCGCGCCGCGCCACGGCCTCCATGCCCATGATCGCCATATGCCCCCCGTCGAGCACGGGAATCGGCAGCAGGTTCAGCAGGCCCAGATTCAGGCTGATCGACGCCATCAGCGCGAACAGCTCCACCCAGCCCTGACGCGCGGAGGCGCCCGAGAGCTGGGCGATCCCGACCGGTCCCATCAATTGCTTCGGCGACGCTCCACCCGTGAAGAGCTCCCCCAACGTGCGAAGGATCAGGCCTGCCGTCTGCACGTTGCGCTTGACGCTGAGTCCCAGCGCCTCGACCGGGCCCGGCTGGTAGGAGATCGTCTCGTTTCCAAGGGTGATGCCGATCACGGCGTTGTCGCCGCGCTGCTCCGGCGTGACGGTGACGGGCAGTTGCGCACCGGCGCGGCGCACGACGATGACGGTGGGCTGTCCGCCGCGCGCCTTCAGGGCATCGGAGACGTTGCGCGAGTAGACCATCCGCGCGCCCTCGATGGACAGGATGACGTCGCCCTTCTCGAAGCCGGCCTTGTCGGCCGGGTCGCCTGGGTTCACGGCATCGATTAACGGATAGGTGTCGGGCAGCACGCCGATCGTGCCCACCTCGAAGGTGGTATCGGCCTCCAACGTCACTTTGGTGGTCGCCGGCCGCACGGTGATCGTGCGCTCTTCGCCGCTTCTACGCACGACGAACTCCACGTTCAGCTCGGGCTTCGACGTGACGGCCATATCGAGCTCTTCCCAGGTGGAAATGGCCCGGCCGTTGATGCGCACCACTTCATCGCCCGCCTGCATGCCGCCGGCAGCCGCAGCCGATCCGGCCTGCACCACGCCAATCACGGCAGGCCTGCTCAGAAACGCCAGCACGCGATCGCCCTGCATCAGCACGATGGCCAGGAGCAGCACGGCCAGGATCATGTTCATGGCCGGGCCCGCCAGCAGCACCTGGAAGCGCTGCCACTTGGTTTTTGACAGGAATTCATCGGCCGCGCCCTGCGGCTGGTCGTCGGGGTTCTCGCCGGCCATCTTCACGTAGCCACCGAGCGGAATCAGGCTGAGGCAGTACTCCGTGTCGCCTCGCTTCATCGACAGGAGCTTGGGCCCGAAGCCGAGCGAGAACGTGAGCACGCGCACCCCGTGCCAGCGGGCCACGAGAAAATGTCCAAGCTCGTGCACGAACACGAGCACGCCGAGCACGAATCCAAACGCGAGCAGTGTCGTCGGCATCGGTTCCGCTTACCTCTCTCTCGATTCTACCGCTCTACTCGCCCGCACGAGCTCAATGGCATGGGCACGGGCCCAGGTATCCACAGCCCGCACCGCAGCCAGGGTATCGACGGGGGCCGCCGCATGGGCGTCCATCGTGGTCGCAATCACGTCGGGAATGGCGGTAAAGGCCAGCTGCCCTGCCAGGAACGACGCGACGGCGACCTCATTGGACGCATTCAGCACGATGGGCAGGCTGCGGTCGGCCTGAAGGGCCCGAAAGGCCAGGCCCAGGCAGGGGAATTCGTCCCAGGCGGGGGCCTGGAACTCGAGCGTGCCCGCGCGGGCCAGGTCCAGGAAGGGCACCGACGCGGTCCAGCGTTCGGGGTACGAGAACGCGTACTGAATCGGCATCCGCATGTCGGTCATGCCCAGTTGCGCGAGCATCGACCCGTCGGCAAACTCCACGAGTGAGTGCACGACCGACTGCGGGTGCACGACCACGTCAATTTGCTCGGCACTCACCCCGAAGAGCCAGTGCGCTTCGATGACCTCGAGGCCCTTGTTCATCAGCGTGGCCGAGTCGATGGTGATCTTGGGACCCATCTGCCACGTCGGATGGCGGAGCGCCTCGGCGGGCGTCACCTGGGCCAGGCTGGCGCGCGTGCGGCCGCGGAAGGGCCCGCCGGAGGCCGTCAGGATCAAGCGCCGCACGTCGGCGGCACGATGGCCGTGCAGGCACTGATGGATGGCGTTGTGCTCGCTGTCGACCGGCAGGAGCGCGACGCCCTTGCGGCGCGCGGCCTCGACAACGAGCGCGCCGGCCATCACGAGCACTTCCTTGTTGGCAAGCGCGATGGTCTTGCCCGCGTCGATGGCGGCCAGCACGGCTTCGAGCGCAGCAGTACCCGACGACGCGCACAGCACCAGGTCCACCTCGGGGTGGGTCGCCACCGCCACGAGGCCCTCGTCGCCGATGCCCGCCACGCCCGGCAAGCCACCGGCGGCGGCTTTCAGACGCTGCAGGGCTTCGTCCGTCGCCATCGACACGGCCACCGGCCGGTGCGTCGCCATCGCCGCCGCCATGGCATCGACGCTCGTCGCCGCGGCCAGGCCCACGACCTTCACGCGGTCGCGTTGCGCGTCGGCCACGGCCAGCGCGCTCGTGCCGATTGAGCCCGTCGCGCCGAGAATGGCGACACGAGTCATGCCAGCCACGCGAGCAGGTAGAACAGGGGCGCGGCAAAGAGCAGCGCGTCGATGCGATCGAGCACCCCGCCGTGTCCCGGAATCAGCGCGCCGCTATCTTTCACCCCCGCGGCTCGCTTCAGGGCCGACTCGAAGAGGTCGCCGGCGATGCCCGCCGCGACCAGACCGAGCCCCACGGCCCACGCCGCCATGGGCGGCACGCGCGGCAGCCACCAATGGGCGATGGCCACGAGCACGAGCGGCGCGAGCACGAAGCCGCCGATGGCACCCTCGATGGTCTTCTTCGGGCTTATGGTCGGCGCCAGTGGGCGGCGTCCGAACGTGCGGCCCGAGTAATACTGGAACGTGTCGCTGGCCGCCACGGTCGCCACCAGCGTGAGCACGCCCTCGCGTCCGGCTGCGGCGTGAATGGCGACCAGCGCACCAAGCGGCAGGCCAATGTAGATCGGCGCCAGCATGGCCGCCGCGGCGCCGTGCACGAGCGGCGCCCCCGCGGCGCCGCGCAGCATCAGCGACACGGCCACCACCACGAGCAGCACGCCGAGCAGGGACGGCACGTGCACCCACGGCAGCGCGACTGACGCACACGCGGCCAGGGTGGCAAGCAGCGCGGGCGCGAAGGGCAAGTTGGCGCCGATGGCGTGCATCAGGCGCGCGTATTCCACATACCCGAGCAGTGCGACCACGAGGGCCACAGCAAGCAGGGCCGTCCCCGGCAGCCACCACACGAGCGCAAAGGCAGAGGCCCCCAGGGCCACGCCACTCAGAACGCGCGTCATCCTGGGGCCGCGCCTACTTCACGCCGGCCCCGACCGGCGCGGACGCGATGCCGCCGTAGCGCCGGTCGCGCTTTTGATAGGCCACGACGGCGTCGAGCAGATGCTGACAGCGGAAGTCGGGCCACAGCGTGTCGGTCACCCAGATCTCCGCGTACGCGATCTGCCAGAGCAGGAAGTTGCTCACGCGCATCTCGCCGCTGGTGCGGATGAGCAGGTCGGGATCGGGCTGGCCGGCGGTGTAGAGGAACTCCGCGAAGCGCGCCTCATCGAGCGACGAGGGCGAGACGCCCGCTTCGATGGCGCGCCTGGCGGCATCGACGATCTCGGCGCGGCCACCGTAGTTGAGCGCGATATTGAACTGCATGCCGGTATTGCGGCTGGTGCGGGCCTCGGCCTGCAGCAGCTCGTCGTAGACCTCGGCCGGCAGCTCCTGAGGACGACCGATGGCATGGAACCGGATGTTGTTCTCGAGCAGGGTATCGAGCTCGAGCCGGAGGTAGCGACGCAGCAGCCCCATGAGCACGCTCACTTCGGTCGGCGGACGCTTCCAGTTCTCGACCGAGAACGCATACAGCGTGAGCACGTCGAGACCAAGACGCGCCGACGTCTCGACCGTGTCACGTACTGCGTCGATGCCGGCGCGATGCCCTTCCACCCGCGGCAGATGCCGCTGCGCGGCCCAACGCCCGTTGCCGTCCATGATGATGGCGACGTGGCGCGGGATCCGTTCCGGGATCACCTGCCGCAAAAGTGCCTCCTCGGCACCGCCGGGAGGAATCCATGCCGTTAGCTGGTCGAGTCCCATGACGTCGGTCAAGTGAGACAAAGGGCAATCTTACAGCACGTTACGGAGAGGGAGCTAGCGGCTCTGGACCTTCGGGTGGGTAGTGCACCCGCCAAAGGTGCAGTCCGTACGCCGGCGCCGTGGGCCCGGCCGAGTCGCGCCCGCCTCCGGCGAGTGCCTTGGTCACCTGGGCCGGCGTGAACCGGCCCTTGCCGGCCATTACGAGCGTCCCGGCCATCACGCGCACCATGTGGCGCAGGAAGCCATCGCCCGACACCTCGAAACACAGAAGACGCCCGCGGTCGTCTGGGGGCGCGCACCAGCCGGGCATCGCGCCGTCCGGTTCCACAGTCGAGGTGAACATCCGGCGAACGGTGGTCTGGACATCGCTGCCCTGGGCCTGAAAGGCGGCAAAGTCATGCTCGCCCTCGAAGGTCCGGGCGATGCCCTGCATGGTGGCCAACGAGAGCGGCTGGGGCACGTGCCACGACGCGCGGCGCAGCGCCGGCGGGCCCGCCGGCGCATGGCAGTTGTAGTACCGGGAGGTCTTGCCGCGCGCGTGCAGACGGGCGTGGAAGCGGCCGGCGACCTCCTCGGCCGCCAGCACCCGTACATCCGGCAACAGCGTGGCGTTGCACGCGCGCACCAGGCGTTCCGGCGAGATCTCGGCGGTGAGCTGGATGCTGGCCACCATCGCGGCGGCGTGCACGCCCGCATCGGTGCGGCCCGCCCCCGCCACGTGGACGGGCGCGCCTTCGATGGCGCTCACCACCTGCTCCAGGTCGCCTTGTACGGTCCGTTGGGCTTGCTGACGCTGCCATCCAGCAAAGCCGGCGCCGTCATAGGCGACGGTCAGGCGCAACGTGCGGACGCGAGCGCTCACGGCCGGGCTCAGAAACCTGGCGCTTATGCCCGAGAACCGGGCTTCGTCACCGGCTGCCCCGAGGCGCAGAGCGGGCACGACTCCGGCGGGTAGGTCGGCACCACCATCGGGCAGAGCCCGGCAAATGGCACATCGAGTCCGTGGTTGCCGCCGCTGCGGTCCATGATCGAGGCCGCACCCACGACGGTCGCCCCCGCGGCCACGGCCACGTCGATGGTCTCGCGCGTGGACTTCCCGGTCGTGAGCACGTCCTCGACGATGAGCACGCGGTCGCCAGGCGCCAGGCTGAATCCACGCCGAAGCGACAGGACGCCGTCAGTACGCTCGGCGAAGATGGCCCGCACGCCGAGGGCACGCCCCACCTCCTGCCCGATGACGATGCCGCCCATGGCGGGCGAGAGCACCACGGTGGCGCCCCAGACCCGCGTGGCCTGGGCAATGCCGGCCCCGAGGGCTTCGGCAGATGCCGGATGCTGCAGCACGAGGGCGCACTGGAGGTAGCCCGGGCTGTGCAGTCCGGACGACAGCCGGAAGTGGCCGTCGAGCAGCGCCCCAGACTCGCGGAACACGCGCAATACGTCGGTATCGTTCATCGGACGGTAGTATAGCGGGCTGGAGCGGCAGAACCCTTCCACGGCCGAAGACGTCTATCCTTAGTGGCGCGGGCCGGCCGGGTTGACGGTCGCGAAGGTTCGGCAGCGTTCTTGCTAAACGGGTGCAGGGCGCTCTGCCCGCTCAGACTGACGCAATCATCGGGAGACGCAGCACATGCTCGGGAATCGACGTTTGGCGGTAGATACGGCACTGGTGGGAGGGCTGTTCGGCCTGTTCGTTTTCGGCGCGGCAACTGTTCACGCCCAGACACCCACTGCGCCGCCGGCGGTGGAGCAGCGTCTCAGCATCACCGATGCCGTCCAGCTTGCGCTCGAGCAGAACGCCGACCTCGACGTGGTGCGGCTCACACCTCAACTGCAGGACCTGGGCGTGTCCCAGGCCCGTTCGGCCTGGGCCCCGAGCGTCACGAGCCTCCTCCAGGGCATCAACCGCGACTCTCCCATCAACAACCTGTTTGCCGGGGACCTGAGAAAGCTCCAAGACAACTCAGCGGCGATGAACTTCGGGCTGTCGTCGGCGCTGCCGTGGCGCGGCTCCAGCTACCGCGTGGGCTGGGACAACTCGCGCGCCACGACCAACAACGTCTTTGCGAACTTCACGCCGCAGACCGGCTCCACCTTCACGCTCAACTTCACGCAGCCGCTGATGCGCAACTTCGGGATCGACGTCAACCGCCAGCAGCTGCAGGTCTCGCGCAAGAACCGCGAGATCTCCGACGTGCAGGTGCGCGAAGCGGTCGCCAGCACGACGCGGTCGGTGAAGAACGCCTACTGGGATCTGGTGTTTGCGATCAACAGCCTGAACGTGCAGCGCCAGTCGCTCGAACTGGCGGAACGGTCGCTCAAGGAGAACCGCGCCCGGGTCGAGATCGGCACGATGGCGCCGATCGACATCGTGCAGGCCGAAGCGGAGGTCGCCACCCGCGAGGAAGCGGTCATCGTGGCGGAAGCGGCAATCGCCCGCACTGAAGACCAGCTGCGCGCCCTCATTTACGGTGAAAGTTTCAACGACAAATTGAACGCCAAGCTCACCCCCACCGACGTCGCCACCTTCACGCCCGTAGCCGTCGACCTCCAAGCCGCGGTGCAGGCTGCCCTCGACGCGCGCACCGACCTGGTGCAGGCTCAAAAAACGATCGAGGCCAACGACATTTCGATTCGCTTCCTGAAGAACCAGATTCTGCCCGACCTGAATGCCTCGGTCGACTACGGCGGCACGGGCATCGGTGGCACCCAGGCCATCCGTGGTCCTGGATTCCCAGGGCCGGTCATCGGTTCGGCGACCAAGAGCTACACCGAAGTACTCGGCGACCTGCTCAGGAACAACTTTCCGACCTGGACCTTCGCGGTGCAGCTCTCGTACCCGCTCGGCAATTCGAGCGCCGACGTCAATCTCGCGCGCGCCAAGCTGCAGAATCAGCAGTCGCAGAAGCAGCTCAACTCGTCGAAGATTCGCGTGGCCACGGAGGTGCGCGAGTCCGCTCGCACCGTGACCACCAACGCCAAACGCGTCGACGCCACGCGCGCGTCGCGCGCGCTGGCCGACAAGCGCCTGGAAGCTGAGGAAAAGAAGTTCCAGGCCGGCATGACCACCAATTTCTTCGTGCTGCAGGCACAGCGCGACCTGAACCAGGCCCGCAACAACGAGCTGCAGGCGCTCATCGACTACCTGAAGTCGGTCGTCAACTACGAGACGGCGCAAATCGCGCCGCTATCCGGCGGCGCCGGGGTCAGCGTGGTATCCACCGCTGGCGCGGGTGGCCAGGCGGCCGCCGCCGCCGGGGCGGCCAACGCCACTGGCGGGCAGCAGCGGCGCTAGCGTGTGCGGGCACGCGCGGCTGGCGTAAGATCCACGCCGTGCCGAAGTTGTCGGTCACGGTCATCACCCGAGACGAGGCCGCCAATCTGGCGGCCGCGCTCGACTCGGTCGCCTGGGCCGACGAAATCGTCGTCGTCGACTCGGAGAGCACCGACGCCACGGTGGACATCGCGCAGCGCTATACCAGCCGCGTGATTGTGCGCCCCTGGCCCGGCTACGTGGCTCAGAAGAACCGCGCCGCGGCCAAAGCCACGCACGATTGGATCCTCTCAATCGAC
>JANNEJ010000438.1:0-4307 GCA_031378585.1 Acidobacteriota bacterium
CGAGCTGCAGCCGCACTGCGAGGTGTTCTGGTAGTTCATACATGACCTCGGTGCCGGGGACGCCCGCCACCGGTGGAGTCTCGACGCGCAGGTACAACTGCGGGCGGTAGAGGCCACGCTCCCCGTAGACCAACAGCATCATGTCTCCCCGCTGGAGCTGCGCTACGTTCGGCATTTTCTGAGCGACTCCATCCTTCCATGTATCACAGCAGATGACGCCGTCCGTGTACGCCAACTCGTAGGTCGTAGCTCGATCGGCCTTGCGCGGTGTGGCAAAGTAAACCCACCGCGGGACGTCGTGCACGGGCACGGTGTCGGCGATAGTCGGCACCGACTGCAATGTAGGTGGTGGAGTGCTGGCAGCGCGCAGACCCAAGACCTCTGCCTCAAGCTGTTCAATCACACCGGCCTGCTTCAGGGTGGTTCGCTCGTAGGACTGAATCTGACGCAACCGGGAGTCGTCACGCTGCTCCTGGCGCTTCGATGCACCGGGACTGCTCGGACGAAGTACCTCGAAGTTGTCCTGTCCATCGACGCCATGCATTTTCGCGAACCACCGCGCGAGTGCGTGGCAAACGCCTAGCCCTTCTAGGGCAGAGTCCTCGTTCGGAAGCGGCTCGAAGTCATGGGCCGCTTCGTTGCCGCGCTGACGTAGCCAATGGAGCTGCTCGATCGCTGGGTTCCCCCGGCCGACCAGCGGGCCGAGGGCCCTGATGTTGGCCGCTCGATCAATCGAGCCACTGATGTCCATTCCATGTTTGAGGGCAGTGAGATACGTCATGCGCTCTTGAAATCGCCGCTGGTGAAGTTGCGACGCGCGGACATCGTCTGGCAGGTTCGAGGCCGCGAGCTCGATCTCCTTCAGGAGGCGACCGCCGTCTAGTCCTCCTAGGAATGAGAATCCGCGAACCTTCAGCAGTGGACTCTCTGTGCTTTGTCCAGATATTCGAATTGCACGCGGCGCCAGCCAACCGAGCCTGACGCACCGCTGGCGCGCTCCCTCCGCTAGCCGAGGCGTTGCGTACACGGCCATGTGGTATGGGCATCGGTCGATTACCGCTACCGGACCAATGAGCCCAGTCGGTGCGTCTGGCCACTCGGCCTCGGCTACCCTCGAATCATGCGTAAACAGTATTGTCGCTGCATCGAGAGCATGTCGCGCGAGGCGCGACAGCCCTGCCGAGACCGCGGCCCACATCGACTGCTGGAGTGTAAACGGGTCGACCAGCGCCAGCACTCGGTAGGGCAGCGGCGGCATCTCTACCTGCACTAGCTGTTCGGCATCTTCGAGCACAGCATGCGCACGCAGAACCTCATTCGCAAGCTGGGCCACGAGCGCTCTCCTGGTGGCGTCATCTCGCTCGCCAAGAATCAGAATTGGCGTGGTTCGGGTTGCTTGCCTAGCAACGTCAACAACTATTCCGGTCGAGCATCGGTACGTCGACTTGCCGTCTAGTCTGTGCTGCAGATCGACATATCGCTGGATGTCTGGAAACTCGGCGAGTTCTGCCGCTACTTCTCGCCTCCATCGGGGCACGTTGGGGCAGGTCGCCTCCAGAGCGTAAGCATGCGTGTCGACCCAGACGATGGGCTCGTCATCCTCCAAAAACAGATCCAATAGAGACACGAGCGCCGCGTGCTTCAGGATGTCTCCAAGGTTGCCGACGTTACTGTCTTGTTTGTTCATTGCTCAAATCACATGAACGTCGTCCGCAACGCGGACCTCCGATGCACGCGGACCTCAGCATAACCCTGGTGAACAGACGCGGCCCAAAGTACGAGACGATAGGCGCGTTCCCGGAGGTCCTTCATGCGTTCCAGCCGCACCGCCCTCGTTGTCCTGCTCCTCGTCGCTGGCGCCTGGGCCGCCACCGGCCAAGCGCAGTCGCAGAATCCCTTCGGCCAGCCGTCGGCTGACAAGCCGCAGCCGGCTGCCGACATCAAGGCCGTGCCTGGATCGCGTGCGCAAGGCTGGCTGAGCCAGGGCCGCTCCGAAGTGGTGGCGCGCCACGGCATCGTGGCCACGAGCGACCCGCTGGCCGCGCAGGCCGGACTCGACATCCTGCGGCAGGGCGGCAACGCCATCGACGCCGCCGTCGCCGCCGGTGCGGTGCTCGATGTGACCTCGCAGAACGACACGGGCATCGGCGGCGACCTCTTCGCGCAGGTGTGGGTGGCGCGCGAGAAGAAGCTCTATGCGCTCTCCGCCGCGGGTTGGGCGCCCACTGGCTGGACGCCGGAGTTCTTCGCGAAGCTGGGCGAGAAACGGGTGCCGGGGTCCGGCGTGAACGCCGCCACGGTGCCCGGCGCCGTGGCCGGCTACGACGCGCTGCTCACGCGCTACGGCACGATGGGCTTCAAAGAGACATTCGCGCGCGCCGCACAAGTGGCGGAGGAAGGCTGGGGCCTGGCCGAGCGCCGGCACGAAGATCTGCGCGGGGCCACCCGCGGCCTGGCCGCCGACCCGGATTCGCGCGCCATCTTCCTCGACGGCGATCGTGCGCCCGACCTCTACAGCATCATCCGCAATCCCAACCTGGCCAAGGCGCTGCGCCTGATCCAGGCGCAGGGCAAGGAGGCCTTCTACAAGGGCGACATCGCGGCCGCCATCGTGGCCAAGGTGCAGGCCAACGGCGGCGTGATGAGCCGCGAGGATCTTGCGACTTTCGCGCCCGAATGGGTGGAGCCCGTCACGACCAACTACCACGGCTACGATGTGTCGCAGTTGCCGCCGCCAGGGCAGGGGTTTGCGGCGCTCGAGATGCTGAACATCCTCGAGGTGTGCATGCCGAAGCTGGGTGTGAATCTGGCGTCGCTCGGGCCGTCGGACCCGATGTACTGGCACATGATGGTCGAGGCCAAGAAGCTCGCCTATGCCGACCTGCTGGCCAGAAACGGCGACCCGAAGTTCGTCGCGGTGCCCGTAGCGCAGTTGGTCTCAAAGGCCCACGCTGCCACGCTGTGCGGAAAGATCGATCCCAACAAGGCGGCCGAGCCTGGTGTCGTCGGCGGCACCGACGGCGGCACCATCTACCTGACCACCGCGGATCGCTGGGGCAACATGGTGTCGCTCGTGCACAGTGTGTTCAGCGAGTACGGCAGCCGCGCGTCCGTGGGTCCGTACGGGTTCGTGTTGCACAACCGCGGCACGGCGTTCTCCCTCGATCCGAAGAGCCCGAACGTGGTGGCGCCGCACAAGCGGCCGTTCCACAGCATCATGGCCGGCTTCGTGATGAAGGACGGACGCCCGCTGATGGCTTTCGGCAACATGGGGGGCAGCGTGCAGCCCGAGACGCACGCGCAGCACATGGTGAACCTGATCGATCACGGCATGAACGTGCAGATGACGACCGACGCCGCGCGCTTCACGCACAACCAGACGAGCAACATGCTGTCGCTCGAGCACAGCCTCTTCGCGCTGGTTGGCAAGGCCCTCGAGGGGAAAGGCCACAAGGTGCGCGGCGTGGACGGCGGCGCCGTGGGCGGCTACCAGGGCATCCTGTTCACGCGCGATCCTCGGCTGGCCGAGCCCACCTTCGACCGGCGCAGCATCACCGAAGACCACGCGGTGAACGGCGTGTATCGCGCGGGGTCCGACCATCGCAAGGACGGTCAGGCGGTGGGCTGGTAGCGGCTACGGTGCGGCCGCGAAGTGCTTCAGTGGGATCGCGACGTCAGGGAACGCGCGCAGCACCGCCGTGTCGTTGGTGACGAGCCGCACGGCCAAATCGTGAGCCAGGGCCACGAACTCGCAGTCGTAGGTAGAGCAACCCGACTGACTCGCGAGCGAAATCGCCTGGCAGCCAACGCGTACGCCCGCCGTGACCTGCTCCAGGCACGCCAGGGCCTCCTGGCTGAGGCTCCGCCGATTTCGGACGGCCGGTTGCCGCAGTTGCTCGTGCAGGCCGGCGGGGATGTCTTTGAGCGTGAGACTGGCCATGCCACCAATATCGCACCACAATGGTGGCGCCACACTGCCTTCAGGAAGAGTTGCTCGACGGGCTGCTTGGTCTTAGACCGACGAGCGGAACAACTCACGCAGTGCGATGGCGCAGCCGGGCAAGAGCGGCGTGGTCAACGTGTCGTCGTCCTCGGCCGAGAGCTCGGCCACGCGAGTGAGCTTGCCCTCCGACGACGGCCGGAACACCTGCACGAGGTCGAGCTCCGGGTCGACCAGCCAGTACTCCCGCACACCCGTGCGCTCGAACAGGCGGCGCTTGGTCTGCGCGTCGCGCTTGCGGCTGCTCTTCGACAGCACTTCAACGACGAGCGCCGGCGGGCCCTGAATATTCTTGTCGGTCATGATC
>JANNEJ010000503.1:0-9739 GCA_031378585.1 Acidobacteriota bacterium
GTCGAGAATCCACTTGACCCCGCGTACGTCGAGACGCGGGCTGGGCTGCGGCGGCAAGTGCGGGCGGCTATCGGTCGCCTCAGCGCCAGCTTCGGTCTGCGGAAACCTGAAGATCCGCCATCGTAGCGGCGTGTCCGCGTCGAGCAGCGCCCGCACCGCCGCCGCCGACGGCAGGCCGTCGGACATGAGCTGCACCGATGTGATGCCGTGTTTCACGGCCTCGACGGCAAACGCGCGGTAGCGGCGCACGGCCACGTCGGGCGGTGTGCGTTGGGCCAGACGGCGACCACTGATGTAGCCGGCGTATTCCTCGAGGCGCCCGTCGAGCCGGCTCCCCTGGTCGCGGCCGTAGCGCCCACCGCGCGGGTCTTGCACGGCGTCGTCGAGGCCCACAAGCGTGAGCGCGGCCGAGTTGAGCACGTCGCCGTGGCCGGTCCACATGCTGAGCCACACCGGGCGCCCTGAGGCGCGCGCGTCGAGCCAGTCGCGCGTGAGCCGGGGATCCTGCCACGCGGTGATGCCGATGGTGCCGCGCACCAGTTGGCCTGGCGGTGCCTGCGCCGCAGTTGCGCCAAGCGCCACCGCCACGTCATCCAGCGTGGGGTCGTCGCCAAGCGCGAGGCGCGTGGCCTCGGGCCCGATGCCCACATGCACGTGCGCGTCGTTGAAGCCCGGCACCACGACGCGGCCGCCGGCGTCGAGCACGCGCGTGGCCGGTCCGGCCAGGGTGGCAACGGCGCTGGTCATACCCACCGCCACGATGCGGTCACGCTTCACCGCAAACGCCTCGGCCCACGGCCTCGCGGTATCGGCCGTGAATACGCGCGCGTTAGTCACAACGAGATCGGGCGCCACCGGCCCGGCGCACGCCGCATGCAGCGCGACGAGCACGAGAAGGCACCAGAGCCGCCGTCGCCCCCAACCGGACAGAGGGGCGACCCACCGCGATGGAACGCGAGATGCCAGCACGCCCTAGCCCCTAGCCCCCAGCCCCCAGTCCCTAGTCACTATGCGCCAGTGGGTCCCTGCCACGTCTCGTCGGCACTACCGCCGTAGATGCTTGGCACCTTGCCGCCCATCGGCCGCAGGTACCCCGCCAGTTGGCCGCGATGGTGCACGCCGTGCACGAGACAGAAGTTCAGATACACGATGCCCGTGTTCTTCATCCCGTAGAAGTCGAGAATCTCGGTGAACTTGTGGTCCGGCAGCGCCAGCACCCGTTCGAGCCTCGCCGGGAAGGCGTGCTTGTACCAGTCGGCGAGCGCGGCGGGAGTTGGAGCCGCCGCCTTCAACTTGGCCTCGCCTTCCGGATCGTTTGTGAACGAGCCGGCCAGAATGGAATCGAGGAACCAGATGTCCGCGCCCGCCAGGTGCACGGCAAGATCCCACGCCGAACGGCTCTTCGGGTCGGGCTTCCATTCCTTGTTGGCATCCGGAATCGCCGCGAGCACCTTCGCGGTCGTCATCCACTCATGCTGCAACTGCGTTCCGATCACGTTGGCGGCGGCGCGGGCTTCCTGTGGCGTCATGTCTGCCTCCTCACGGGAGCCAAGCGAGGAACAGCGGCTTCGTTCGAGCCCCAGCCCCCAGCCCCTAGCCCCCAGGATCTAAGGTTACGTTCTCGTGAGCTTCCGGTACTTCAGTCGATGCGGCTGATCGGCGGCGGCGCCCAGGCGGCGCTTCCGGTCGGCCTCGTAGTCCTGGTAGTTGCCTTCGAACCAGGTGACTTGCGAGTCGCCCTCGAAGGCCAGGATGTGCGTGGCGATGCGGTCGAGGAACCAGCGGTCGTGGCTGATGACCACGGCGCAGCCGGGAAACTCGAGCAGCGCGTCCTCGAGCGCGCGCAGCGTGTCGACGTCGAGGTCGTTGGTCGGCTCGTCGAGCAGCAGCAGGTTGCAGCCCTTGCGGAGCAGCCGCGCCAGATGCACGCGGTTCCGCTCACCGCCCGACAACTGGCCGACCTTGCGCTGCTGCGTGCCGCCTTTGAAGTTGAACCACGACACGTAGGCGCGTGACGGCACCTTGCGCTTGCCGAGTTCGAGTTCGTCTTCCCCGCCCGTGATCACCTCGAACACGGTCTTGTTGGGGTCGAGGTCGTCACGGCTCTGATCGACGTAGCCCACTTGCACCGTCTCGCCGAGCCGCATCGTGCCAGAGTCGGGCTGCTCCTGGCCGGTGATCATGCGGAAGGTGGTGGTCTTGCCGGCGCCATTGGGCCCAATCACGCCCACGATGCCGCCGCGCGGCAGCGTGAAGGTGAGGTTGTCGAACAGCATGTTGTCGCCGTACGACTTCCTGATGCCGCGCGCTTCGACCACGATGTCGCCCAGCCGCGGCCCCGGCGGAATGTAGATCTCCACCTTGTCGAGCTTCTCGTTGGTGTCTTCGGCCAGCAGCTGCTCGTAAGCGTCGAGACGCGCCTTGCCCTTGGCTTGCCGGGCACGCGGCGACATGCGGATCCAGTCGAGTTCGCGCTGCAGCGTGCGTTGGCGCTTGCTCTCGGTCTTCTCTTCCTGCTGCAGCCGGCTCTGCTTCTGCTCGAGCCAGCCGGTGTAGTTGCCCTGGTAGGGAATGCCGTGGCCGCGATCGAGTTCCAGAATCCAGCCGGCGACGTTGTCGAGGAAGTAGCGGTCGTGCGTGACCGCGACGACGGTGCCGGGATACTCCTTCAAGAACCGTTCGAGCCACCCGACCGATTCCGCGTCAAGGTGGTTGGTCGGTTCGTCGAGCAGCAGCAAGTCAGGCGATTGCAACAACAGGCGGCACAGCGCCACGCGGCGCCGCTCACCGCCCGACAGCGTGGTGACGTTGGCATCCGGCGGCGGCAGGCGCAGCGAGTCCATCGCCATCTCGAGGCGCGCGTCGAGGTCCCAGGCGTTGGTCGCGTCGATCTTGTCTTGCAGGCGCGACTGCTGCTCGAGCACTTTGTCCATCTGCTCGGGCGACATGTCTTCGCCGAGTTTCATGTTGATGGCGTCGTAGTCGTCGAGCAACTGGCGAATCGCGGCCACCCCCTCTTCCACGTTGCCGCGCACGTCTTTGGACGCGTCGAGCTGCGGTTCCTGCTCCAGGAAGCCGACACTCACGCCTTCGCCGAGGAACGCCTCACCTGCAAAGTTGTGGTCGAGGCCCGCCATGATTCGGAGCAGCGTGGACTTGCCGGAGCCGTTCAGGCCGAGCACGCCGATCTTGGCGCCGGGCAGGAACGACAGCCAGATGTCCTTCAGAACCTGGTGATCGGGCTCGTGGATCTTCCCGAGCCCCTTCATGGTGTAGACGAATTGTGGCGGCATTGCTCTCAGGAGGCTGGGGACTAAAGGCTAGCGGCCGGGGCTCGGAACGAGCCCTCGCGCGCAACGAGCCGACGCTTTCGCCTGCCGCCATTCTATCGACGGCGACGCACGAGAGACAAGGCAGTAGCGGCGGGCGACGGCCTCACGGCGAGGGCGGCTGCCAGTTCTGCAGCAGCGTGACCGGCGCGGACGCCTCATCCATCACCCGGGTGATCAAGAAGCGCCCGTCTGGGCCAACGTCGTATTGCCGCCCCTGCAGCGCGTCCACGCCGCCGCCCGCGATGCGCGCGGGAAAGAGCGCGACTGGCGCGCCCGGCTCCACCACGGCCCCGGTGACCGCGATCGGTGCCGCCATCATCGCGCCCGCTGGGCTCAGGTAGTACAGCTCTTTGCCATCGGGCCGCCACATCGGAAAGGTGCCGCCCGCCGTCGAGACTTGCCACTGCCCGCCCGTTGCGTTGGTGGCCTGCCCTGAGGCGAGTTGAAGGGCAGGAGCGCCCGGGCCCGGCGGGACGAACGGCCGCACGTAGACTTCGTTTCGTCCCGATTCGTTCGAGTAGTAGGCCACCCACCGGCCGTCCGGCGAGAACGTGCCCCACCGCTCGTTGAACGGGGTCTTCAGGAACACCCATGGGGTGCGTTCTCCCGCCATCCCTCGACCCTGCTCGGGATGGTCCTGAGGCTCTCGAAGGGCCATCGGCACGACCCACAGGTCGCCGCCCATCTGCGGGTCCAGGCTGTGGTACATCAGGAAGCGCCCGTCTGCCGACCAGCCGGTTGGGACCTTGCCCTGTGCGGACGCCACGACCCGATCATCCTCGCCGGCGCCGCTCGTGAGCCTCTGGTAGAGATCGCCAGCACCCGTTCGGGCCGAGAAGAACGCGATCCGTGTGCCGTCGGGCGACCAGACGGGAAAACCGTCGAAGGTTGCATCGAAAACGAACCGGCTCGTGCGGGCTCGGTCCAGCAGCCACAGGTCGGTGTTGCCCTGCACGATCCGGCTCACGACCACGCGCCGACCGTCGGGAGACACGCGGGGCGTCGCGAGGCTGCTGGCGTCGGAATCCCCGAATGTTCCTCGCGCCGTGCCCGACCGATCGACCCACACCAGTTGCCGCTGGCCGGCTGCGCCCGCCCGGTAGGCCACAAGCCCTGTCACCGCCACCGAGATGGCGCTTCCCTGAAGGCTGTCACCGTCCACGCCGTCGGCCAAGGTCACGAGATCGCCTGTCAGGGCCCCTTCCGCCACGTCCAGACGCTGGGACACGAGCGCCCCCCCGCGCACCCACAACAACGAGCCGCCGCCGCGACGTGCGTCGCCGGGCAGAAACACCCCGCCGCTGTCGGCGCGCGTCAGCCGAACCGGTGCGCGCCCATCGAGCGCACCCAGGTAGATGCCGACGGTATCGGGAGCGCCTTGTGCGTAGTACAGGAACCGCAGGCCATCGGGCAGAAAGTGTGGATAGCGATGGCCCAGTTGCTGCGGACCCAGCGTCGTGACGGCTGCCGTCGGCCCCCCGGTGGCCGGCACGCGCAGCAGGTGCGATGCCGAGTCTGGCGCGAACACGATTGCGCCGTCCGCGCTCCAGGTGCCGCCGGCGCCGACGAGGCCCGGAGCCAGGATCTGCGGGGCGCCACCCCCGAGATCGAGTCGCTTCAGCGCGCCTCCGGCAAAGAAGCCGATGGCGCGACCATCGGGCGACCAGAACGGATAGCGGGCCTCCTCGGTGTTCGCCAGCGGCTGCGCCGTGGTCGTCGCCAGCGACCGGAGCCACAGGCGAGAGCCCCCGTCGCCCGTCGCCAGATAGACGACGTGACGGCCGTCGGGCGAGAGCGCGAAGGACGGCGGACTGTCGGTAGCGGGCGTCACGATCTCGGTGCGCGTCTCAAGCGGCGCGGGTGGCGGCGCCTCGCTCAGGTGCCGCAGCGCGGGCACGGCAAGCGCGGCGGCCACCACGACTGCGATCGCACACGCGGCCATCCACGCCAGTCGTCTGCCAGACGCGGGGGGCGAGACCGACGCCGGCGCAGGTAACGGGCTCGCGTCATCGGCTGCCCCGGCCATGAGCCGCTCGATCTCCACGCGCGATTCGCCGATGTCTCGCAGCCGCATACGGGGGTCGCGATCGAGGCAGCGCGTCAGGAGCCGCCGCAGCCGCGACGGCGTGGCCGCCGGCAGCGCGGCCCAGTCCACATCCTGCCGCAGCACCGCCGCCAGCACGTCCGAGGTCTCTGCGCTGGTGAACACGCGCCGCCCCGTGACCATTTCGTAGAGCACGCACCCAAACGCCCAGATGTCCGCGCGGCGGTCCACGGGCTTGCCCTTCGCCTGCTCCGGACTCATGTAGGCCGCGGTGCCCAGGATCATCCCCGCCTGCGTCATCGCCGGGGTGGTGATCGTCGGCGAGTCCATCGCCGCAGCGCCCGACACAGCCGCAGGCACCAGCGCCTTCGCGAGCCCGAAGTCGAGCACCTTCACCGTGCCGTCGATGCGTACCTTGATGTTGGCCGGCTTCAGATCACGGTGGATGATCCCTTGTTCGTGCGCCGCTTCTAGCGCCTCGGCGATCTGCCTGGCGATCGGCAGCGCTTCATCGAGTGGAATAGCGCCACGCGTGATCCGCTGCGACAAATCCTCGCCCTCGACCAGCTCCATCACGAGCGCGCGCACACCGCCGCTCTCCTCCAGCCCGTAGATCGTCGCGATGTGCGGATGGTTCAGCGCCGCCAGCGTCTGCGCTTCACGCGTGAACCGCGCCAGTCGATCGGGGTCGTTCGCAAACGAGTCCGGCAGCACCTTCAGCGCCACGTCGCGATTGAGTTTGCTGTCGCGGGCGCGCCACACCTGGCCCATGCCGCCTTCGCCGATCTGGCCCGTGACTTCGTAGACGCCGAGCCGCGTGCCGGGGGTAAGGGCCAAGGTGTGCGTGATTATACGGGACACGGTCTGAGATCTTCGCCGCTGACCGCGTTACAATCGGTCGAGGGGTTGTATGTCGATCGCTGCTCTCGTTGTTCACAGCGATCCAGACATTCTCAGCGGGACGCCGGTGTTCGTTGGCACGCGCGTGCCATTCCGGAACCTGATCGACTACGTTGAGCGCAACCATAGCCTGGACGAGTTTCTCGATTCGTTTCCGACGGTCTCTCGGGCGCAGGCCGTGGCCGCGTTGGAAACGGCCCACGAGGCGGTGAGCGCCGCGGGCAGGTGATTCGCGTCACAGGGTAATCCCGGACCGGGCCGCTGCTCTACATCGGGACTACTGCGGAGTCATCGGCAACGTACACGTCACGTCTTCCCCTCGGGCCTCCAGTTCATCATCAGCGTGATCGGCGCGGAGTTCGGCGCCGGTGTGTGGACTGTCGTAGCACTATTGTGCTACTCTTCGACCATGACGAAGGAACTGACCCTGCGACAAGCCGGCGGTTCGGTCAGTGCCACCCTGCCGAAGGATATGGCCGACAGGCTTCGTCTGGAGGCCGGCGACCGGGTCCTCGCCGTCGAGACCGATCGGGGCATTCTGTTGACGCCCTACGACCCCGAGGCGGAGCAGGCACTGAAGGTGGCCGCCAAGGCCGCCAAGACGTATCGCAACGCCTTGCGCGAACTCGCCAAGTAGCCGATGGCAAGGCGGAGGCGCGAGCCGCACTGGCTCTCCCGGTTGGTCGTGGATGCGATTCACGGCGATCAACTTCGCGAACACGGCGGCCTTTCAGGTGTGCGCGAGGAGAACGCCCTGGAGTCGGCGCTGGCCCGACCACAACAGACGTGGCACTACGGGGCTGATACCGACGTCTCTCGGTTGGCCGCCGCCTATGCGTTTGGTCTTGTGAAGAACCATCCGTATCGCGACGGCAACAAGCGCATCGGTTTTCTTGCGATGGTGACGTTCCTCGGGGTCAACGGTCACACGTTTGAGGCCACTGATGCTGACGTCGTGACCCACTTCGTGGCACTCGCGGCAGGTAGGGTGTCAGAGGATGAGGTGGCGGATTGGATTCGCAGCCATTCGAGCACGGGGGTTCGGTAGGCAGCCTAACGACTCTTTCGGCTCAGGATGCCAGTTCATCAGCAGCGTGATGATCCGCTCCGACAGATCCTCCCCTTCGACGGGTTCCATCACGAGCGCAGGACCTTCAGCGCCACATCGCGATTGAGTTTGGTGTCGCGCGCGCGGAACACCTCTCCCATGCCGCCAGCCCCAAGGGGAGAAAGAATGGCATAGGGGCCAAGACGTGAACCGGCGGTTGAGGCCACTGTGTGGCGCGATTATAGGGTCGAAATGCCGATTCTCCACGTTGCCGCCAGAAATCCGCGCCACAATCAGCGCGTTCTCAACCGGAGGGTCCCGTGCGTCTCGTCACCGTGTTACTGGTCGGCCTCGGACTGACCGCATTCAGTCCGTTCACTCTTGCCCAGACGTCGCCCGCCCCGCCGACGGCCGCCGCCCCGCGCGCCCCCGCGTTCGACGATGCGACCTACATCGCGCTCGCTGAGGCGCTTGCCAGCCCGCTAGTGACCTGCGACGGCCCGCTGGGCACCGCACCCGGCCATCGGGTGCGAGTCGAGGTCATCCGCTGAGAGCGGTCCGCGGGCATTCGGGTCACTTCCCAGCCAGGGCGCGGTAGACGGACTCCTTCGGAGAGTCCTTGCCGTCGATGAACCTCCGGATGTCCTGCGCCACGGCGGTGTGCTTCTGCAGCATCACCCAGTGGTCGTCATCGGGATACAGCTTCACGCTCAGATTCGGCACCCACTGGTCCAGTCCGCTCAAGTGACCGGGCAGGATCGCGCCGTCCTTGAGTCCCCAGATGACCAGTGTCGGCGTGTTGATAATCGTCGACTTGGCGCCCTTGGTCATCTCCTTGGCCGACCAGGAATGCGGAATCGTCGCGGCGGGATGTCGGTCGTTGAACGGCGGGTTGCGGTGGTTCGCGCGGTAGTAGTTCAGACCCGCGGTCGTGGACCCGGGCTGCGACCATGCGTCGATCCAGACTTGGCGATCGGCTTCGGTGTAGCGGCCGCTCTTCACCTCCGCATCGACAAACCCGGTGTGCGCGCGGCGCGTGGCGGTCTCCTTCGTCGTGCTTTCGTCGACTGGCTGCTCGCCCGGCGCCAGGTAGCCGTTGAACACGAAGAAGTAGTTGCTGGCGTAGCGTTGCGCGGGGTTCTCGCGCAGCTCCCGTTCCGAGATGAACGTGTGCGCGCCGTTGACGATGATGAGCTTCTCGAGCATCTCGGGGTGGAACATCGCGAACGCCCAGGCCACGTTCGCGCCCCAATCGTGGGCGACCAGGATGAACTTCTTGTCTTTGCCGGCGATCTTCTCGACGAACTGCCGCACGTCTTCGATGAGGTGCGGCATCTTATAGGGTTCGAGGCCCTCGGGCCGCGACGACAGGTTGTAGCCGCGCATGTCGAGGCCGACCGCCAGGTGGTCACGGCCCACCTCGGCCATCTGGTCCTTCCACTGGTACCAGAACGACGGGTAGCCGTGCAGGAACAGCACGAGCGGCCCCTGGCCGACGCTTGCATAGTGCAGGCGCACGCCGTTCACATCGGCGTAGTTGTGCCGGAACGCGGCGGCACCGCTCTGGGCACGCGCCCCGCGTGGCAACCCCACCATCAATAGAGCCAGCAGCATCAGCGTCGCATGTCGCATCGGACGTCTCCTTGCCAGGGACATCCGCTGTCCCTGAACTGCGCCGATGATACTCGGGACGTAAGTCCGGCGCCGCCTGGACCGCCGCTCCCGAGGCCGGGTGGCAGGACCCGGCCAGTCCAAGAATGCCGTTGACGAATGGAAGCAATGAGCGCTTAATCTGTCCATCTATCGTACGAACGTTCGGTCGGCGGCGCGGGTTCCACCCTAGATTCGGGGAGGTCTCAATGCGTCACGTCGTCGTATCCGCTTCGGCTCCACTGAGGTTTTCGAACATCACGGAGGGTGGTCTATGGTCATGAGTCGCATCGGCGTGTGTGCGGTGGTGATGGCGCTGCTCAGCGTCTGGCCGGCACATGCGCAGCAAGGCACGTCAGACATCACCGGTCGGGCGATGGACGACCAAGGCGCTGCCCTGCCCGGCGTGGCCATCGTCGCGACCAACGAAGGCAGCGGCGTGTTCCGCGAGACCACCACGAGTGGTGATGGTCGGTATGTGCTGTCGCAACTTGTGCCAGGTCGCTACAAGATCGTCGCCAAGCTCACAGGCTTCCGCACCTACGAACGGCTCGGTCTGGTGCTCGCCGTCGGCACCACGATGACCGTGGACCTCACGCTCGGCATCGGCGCGCTCGAAGAAAGCGTCACCGTCACCGGCCAGAGCCCGCTCATCGACCTTACCAGCACGGAAGTCGGCGGCAACATCGGCACGGGCGAACTCTCTGAACTGCCGGCGATGAACCGCAACTACTTTGCGGCGGTCGCGCTGCTGCCGGGGGTCCA
>JANNEJ010000536.1:0-1762 GCA_031378585.1 Acidobacteriota bacterium
CGGCTTCAGCCGCGCGGCGCGGCTCGTGGACATGATGGAAGCCGAAGGCATCGTGTCGGCTGCCTCGGGCAGCAAGCCGCGCGAGGTGCTCGTGGACCGCGGCTACTTCGACGAGGTCGACCAGCACCTCCGGTGATGCCATGACAGCCCACGCCGCCCGTCCTGCTCTGCTCCTGGCCGTCGCCCTCACGCTGACCCTGTCGGCGTGGCCGGTGCGCGTCGAGGGGCGCGCACCGAGCGCGCGCGACCGCTACGAGACGGCGCTCGTGCTCGATCGCGACGCCAGGGCCGAGGTTGACCGTAGCGGAGCGGACGACGCGCGTGCGCTGCAGGCGGCGCGGCGCGCGATCACCGCCTACGAGACGGTCGCCCGGCGGTTCCCGACGAGCGGATATTGCGACAACGCCCTGATGCGCGGCGGAGATCTGGCACGCTGGCTCTTCGCCCGGTCTGGCCAGGTGGCCCATCGCAACGCGGCCGCGAAGTACTACGCGTGGCTCATCCGCGAGTACCCGGGAAGCGGATTGCGCGCCCAGGCGCGAACCGCGGCTCGCGCGCTCGAGAGCGAGGACGTTGAAGCCGCGCCCCGACGGGCGACCGCGCCGCCGCGCCGTACGCCGATCGCACCGCTGACATCGAACGAGGACGTGACCCATACGACGCCGCTCGCCGAGGGCGTGCCGAGGCCCACGGCCGTGGCGGCTGTGCCGGTCGCGGGCCGCCCAGCTGCGGCCATGTCGGCCGCGTCAATCCCGGCCTCGTTGCGCGGTATCGACCGAACCGTCGTGGGGCGTGCGGTGCGTGTGACGTTGCTGCTCGATCGCGAAACACCCTTTGCCCACGAACTCATCGACGGTCCGCGCAGGGCGTTCGTCGATCTGTTTGGCGCGACGGCGACCGCCGATCTTCAGGACGCGGTCCTGCGCTACGACACCGATACCGTTCGGCAGGTGCGCGTCGGCACGCGTCCCGGTGCCACCCGCGTCGTGCTTGATCTGGAAGGCACGTCGGCCGTGAGCGTGTTCACGCTCTACAACCCGTATCGAGTCGTGATTGACGCCGAACGGTCTACGGCCACCGCGCCGGCGACCGCGGCCGCGGCTCACGCCTGGGCCCCGGCAGCCGCGATGCCACGCGCTGGCGTCCCAGCGCTGGTGCACGACGAAGTGCCTGCGCCCCCGCGGGACGAGAACGACGTGGTTCCCGCGACCTCGTCGGCGACAACGGTGACCGAACCCGTCGAACCGGCGGTGCCGCCCGCATTGCCGCTTGTCCGCCCAGCACCAGCCCAGCCAACGACGCCCCCGATCACGCTGTCGCGTCGTCTGTCGACCGGATCGACGCCCGAATCAGAGGTGGAACTCCTGGCGCCGGTCCCATCGGAGCCGGCCGTCAACGGCGACGGTTCGTTCTCGCTCGCGCGACAGCTGGGACTCGGTATCTCGCGCATCGTGATCGATGCGGGCCACGGCGGCCACGACCCGGGGGCCATCGGCCGCGGGGGGACGCAGGAGAAGGACATCACGCTCGCGGTGGTACTCAAGCTCGAAAAGTTGATCCGCAAGGAGCTGGGCGCCGACGTGGTCATGACCCGCGATACCGATGTGTTCATTCCCCTCGAAGAGCGCACCGCCATCGCGAATGCCTCCGGCGCCGACCTGTTCCTGTCCGTCCATATCAACAGCGCTCGGAACAGCACGGGGCGCGGGATCGAGACGTACTACCTGAGCTTCGCGAAGAACGCCGCCGCCGAGGAGATCGC
>JANNEJ010000565.1:0-2107 GCA_031378585.1 Acidobacteriota bacterium
CACGTCAACGAGCGGCAACTGGCCCGACACCGTGACGGTCTCTTCGAGCGTGCCGACCTTGAGGTCGGTGTTGATGGTCGCCACGAAGTTGGACGGCAGGTCGAGGTCGCGCTTGATGACATTGAAGCCCTGCAGCGTAAACGTCATCACGTACTTGCCAGGGCGCAGGTCGATCATGCGATATGCGCCGTTTTCGTCGGTGACCGCCGAGCGCACCTTTTCGATCAGGGCATCGCTCGCTGCTTCCACCGACACGCCGGGCATGACTGCTCCGGACTCGTCTCTCACGACACCGCTGATAGAGCTCTGCGCGTAGGCCGAGGACGACAAGGCCCCGACTCCTACCAACGCAAGGCACAGCGCAAGCGCTAGCCTGGTTCTACTCGACATGCTGACGACCTCCAAGAAGTGCGGGTACGCCTGGTCAAGTGCATCTGGACCAGTTGGACCCGCGCACTTGAAAGGCTACAAGTGTGACGAGCGTGAGTCAACGACGGATCGCAGAAAAGATCAATAGATACGGGTCGGTATGAGCTTGAACGCTTGTTCGCATTGCCAAATGGCATACACACCAGAAGACAATTCGACGGCTTGGAGAATCGAGCCCGCGCCAAATCAAAAAGCCGGTCGGCTGATGCCGACCGGCCTTGGTCATTGGCTGCAGAACTACGAACTGGCGGCTACTTGATCGTGACCTTCACGTACGCGTTGGTCCAGCAGCACTGAAAGCCGCCGCCACCTTCGCCCGAGTTGTCATTGGCCTGCGCACGTAGCAGGTACTCACCGGCCACCGGAAAGATCGCCGTCGTCGTCGACTTGCCGCCGTCGCCGATCTTGGGTCGCTGCTCTGAGAACTTCACCTCGCCCGCCGGGCCGCGGTGCTTGTGCCACGACTGCTGCAGCCGGGGCGTGCGACCGGCAAACGCCGGATTCTCGCCCTCCTCGGTATGCATGTCGTCGGTCGTCGTCACCTCGAGCGTCACTGGCTGGCCAACGACACCGGTCAACTGGTGCGCGATCTCGACCGGCGGTCCCGTGAAGGTCTTGCCGGTGGGCGAGAACTTCAACACGGGCGGCGTGTTGCCTTCGCCTTGATCTTTGAACGGCTCGATCTGGTAGTCCTTGATGAGGCCGATCGGCACCGAGGCAGTCTTGCCGTTGGCCACGATCGTCCACGTGTAGCGCTTCTCGCTGCCGAAGTCTTTCGGCACCTTGATCGCAAACACCCCCCACCCGCGGCGCGGTGTGAAGTACGTGGGCTGGCCCAGATCGGGGCCACCCGGCTCGACCCGGTTGTTGGGACCGACCGGAATCTCGACCGTCTGCTTCATGTTGCGGTTGTAGTAGCCGAGCAGCAGGTTGTAGCTGCCGTCGGCGTTCTGGTACCAGCCCTCGAATGCGGGGTAAATCGACTCGCCGCTGTCCTTGAGGGCCGGCAGGGGCAGCTGCCAGGCAACCGGTGCGGAGGCCGCCCACAGGGCACCCGCCACCACCGCGGGCCCGAGCCACGCACGAACCTTTGACGTCAATACCATCGCAATAATCTCTCCGTGACAAACACATCGGGGGTGCCGCCACACAGGCCAGCACCCCCGAAGAATCCCTTGATCTGCAGCGAACCCCGCGGGCTTACTGCTGCTGGCGTTCCGTGGTCGTCGCCGTCTTGGCCTTGCGCTTGTCGACTTCCACCTGGAAATCGGCGTCGTCCATGTAGGTCACGTTGACCCACGCATGCGCCATCTCGTCTACCGTGCGGTCGCCCCAGCCGACCCACTGGTTCGGGTCGGGGTTGTTCTTGTTGGCGGCCGTGTTGTCGTGCCACGAGGTGATGCGCAGGATGGTGCCCTTCGGCAGCAGCGGCGCGACGTCGTCTGTGTACACGTAGTTGGTGTGCCAGTTGAAGCTGTAGTCGCTCACCTGGTTGAGCATCTGCACCTGCCCGGTGGGCAGGATGGCTTCCATCGACATGGCCTTGCCGCGCAGGTGCATGTGCGGCTGGAAGTTCTCTACGCGGCCGGCCTTCTTCATCACGTGGAAGTTCTGCGAGACGTTCAGCGAATTGGGCGCGATGTCCAGCGCGCGGTTGCCGCCGGTGATGCCGCTGAAG
>JANNEJ010000618.1:0-2049 GCA_031378585.1 Acidobacteriota bacterium
CGGCGGCCGCCCACCTTCGGGCCGGCTACGACTGGTTCTACCCCTTCTCCCGGGACCGCGCGCTGTGCCTGGCCCTCGGCATGACGCCGCTCGAGATGTTGCTGGGCGGTGTCGGCTCGACCGACGACCCCGCTTCGCGCGGCCGGCAGATGCCGTCGCACTGGGGCCATCGCGCGCTCAACATCCCGTCGCAGAGCAGCCCCACCGGCACGCAGTGCCTGCAGGCGATCGGCGCCGGGGAAGCCGGCCTGATCTACGCGCGCGTCAAGGAGATTGCCGACGGCGCGTCACGCCAGCACGCCGACGAGATCACCTACGTGTCGATTGGCGACGGCGCCACGAGCGAAGGCGAGTTCTGGGAATCGCTGAACACGGCCTGCACCAAGCCGGTACCGGTGCTGTATCTCGTGGAAGACAACGGTTACGCCATCTCAGTACCGGTGGACGTGCAGACGCCCGGCGGCGACGTATCGAAGCTCGTCGAGAACTTCCCCAATCTGAAGGTACTGCGCTGCGACGGCACCGACTACATCGACAGCTACCGCACGCTCGAAGAAGCGGTGGCCTGGGTGCGGCGCGAGCGCAAGCCCGCACTGGTGCACGCCAAGGTCACGCGACCGTATTCACATTCCCTCTCTGACGACGAACGCCTGTACAAGACGCCCGAAGCGCGCGAGGCCGCGGCCGCGCGCGATCCGCTGGTGCGGATGCGGGCGCTGCTGCTCGCGCAGGGGCACGCCACCGACGCCGAGCTCAATGACATGCTGAACGGCGTCGATGCCGAGCTCGCGCGCGCCACCGACGACGCGATCGCCGCACCGAAGCCCACCATCGACACGGCGGGCCTGTGGGTCTTCTCGCCCGATGTAGACCCGACATCGGCCGCGTTCGACACGCCGGAAGAACCTGAAGGCAAACCCGACACGATGGTGGCGGCCATCAACCGTACGCTCAAGAGCGAGATGGCTGGCAATCCGCGAATCGTCCTGTTTGGCCAGGACGTCGCCGATGCGAGTCACAGCGCCGCGCTGGCCAAAGTGCAGGGCAAAGGCGGCGTGTTCAAGGTCACGCACGGACTGCAGCGGGCCTTCGGCTCGCAGCGCGTGTTCAACTCGCCGCTAGCCGAGGCCAACATCGTGGGCCGCGCCGTGGGCATGGCCACACGCGGCCTCAAACCCGTCGTGGAGATTCAGTTCTTCGACTACATCTGGCCCGCCATGATGCAGATCAAGGACGAGATGTCGATGATGCGGTACCGCTCGGGCAACACCACCACGTGCCCGATGGTGATTCGCGTGCCCATTGGCGGCTACCTGCGCGGCGGCGCGCCGTATCACAGCCAGTCGGGCGTGAGCATCTTCGCGCACTGTCCTGGCATCCGCATCGCGTTTCCGTCGAATGCCTCCGACGCGGCGGGCCTCCTGCGCACGGCGATCCGGTGCGACGATCCGGTGTTGTTCCTGGAGCACAAACACCTGTATCGCCAGACCTACAACAAGAGCGCGTATCCGGGTGACCACTACATGGTGCCGTACGGCAAGGGTGCGCTCAAGCGCCCTGGCACCGACGTGGTGGTCATTACCTGGGGCGCGCTCGTGCAGCGCTCGGTGGTTGCCGCGCAGCAGGCCGAAAAGCTCGGCGTCAGCGTGGCGGTGTTCGACTTGCGCACGATCATGCCCTACGACTGGGACGGCATCGCCGCGCTCGTCAAGCAGACGAACCGCGCGATCGTGGCGCACGAAGATCAGGTCACGTGCGGCTTCGGCGCCGAGATTGCAGCGCGCATCGGCGACGAACTCTTCGAGCACCTCGACGCGCCGGTGACGCGCGTGGGCGCCATGGACTGCCCAGTGGCGTACTATCCGGAACTCGAGGAGGCGATCCTGCCACAGACCTCCGACGTGCTGGCCGCCATTCGCGCACTCGCCGCCTACTAGTGTCGCGTCCCGGAAGTCCTGTTGCATTCGGCGCGCGATGCATCCCGCCTCGCGTGCCTCGATGCTAACAGGACTTCCGGGTCACAGCCAGCCTAGTGTCGCGTCCCGGAAG
>JANNEJ010000632.1:0-2126 GCA_031378585.1 Acidobacteriota bacterium
CTGGCCGACGTGCGACGCCGGAAGCTGCAACTGCTGCGGCAGGCCGCATCCATCACCGAAGGAGTCTGAGCTCATGTCCCCTCGCCCTCTGACGTTCGCCGTCCTGGTGGCCGCGTGCGCCGTCACTGCCGCAGACGCACAACCCGCGCCGCAACCGTCGGCACGAGCCAGGGTCCAGGCGGTGCAGCCGCCGTCGCCCCCCGCCCCGGCGCAGGCCCCAGTGCAAGCCCGTCCCGGCGGACCCGAATCACAGAACCCGCGGTCGGACCAGACGGTGGATGTGGCCAAGGGCACGCGTCTGGTCTTGTCGAGTCAGGCCGGCGAGGTGACCGTGCGCGCCTGGGACCGTGACGCCGTGCGGGTACAGGCCAGCCACAGCTCGCGGGAGACCCTCGACCTGCAGGCCGCGGATAACACGCTGCGCGTGCGCGTGCGGACCACGGCGCGGGGACCGGCCGGCCTCGTCGACTTCACGATCACGGTACCGCGCTGGATGCCGGTGAATCTCTCGGGCACCTACCTGGCCGCCAACATCGAGGGCACGTCGGCGGAAGTGAACGTGGAGACCGTGGGCGGCGACGTGTCGCTCAAGGGCGGCTCGGGCGCCGTGACGCTGCGCTCGATCGAGGGCGAGATTCGCGTGGAAGATTCCTCGGGCAAGGTACAGGCCACCACGGTCAATGACTCGATCACCATTACCGGGGTGTCGGGCGACGTCGTGGCCGAAACGGTGAACGGCGACGTGGCCGTGGCCAATTCCAAGGCCTCGAGCCTGGAGGTGTCGACCGTGAACGGCGATGTGCGGTTCGAGGGGCCGACGGCCGACCGCGGCACCTACCGTATCACCACGCACAACGGCGACATTCGCGTCAGCCTCGGCGCGCAGGCCAACGCTACGGTGTTCGTGCGCACCTTCGGCGGCGACTTCACGAGCGACTTCCCCGTGACGCTGCCGGAGGGCATGGGCAACCGCGACGGCAACAAGCGCTTCAACTTCACGCTGGGTGCCGGCAGCGCGCGCGTGGAACTGCAGTCGTTCCAGGGCGACATCCATGTGGCCAAGGGCCCGCTGCGCAGCCGCGAGCAGGAGCGCGGCAAGAAGCGCGGCGCCGTCCGGCTCGAGCAGCTCGGACGCCAGGTGCAGCGCGAGGTCGAACAGGAGTTCGAGCAGGAGTTCGGCCCGAACTGGAAACGCGAAGTAGAGCGGCTGCGGGAGTGGGCTGGATCACGCGCGGGCCTGATGCTATCTGGTCCAGACGCGCCGCCTGCCCCTCCTGCGCCGCCGCCCCCGTCGCCGCCTGCCCGCGCGCCGATGGCGCCGCGGCCGCCACAGCGCTAGCGACCCAGCTCGAGCGCCACCGCTAAACGAACCGTCACGCGAGCGAGAGTTCCGCGCGCAGCACCTTCGCGTCGCCGGGCACGGTGCGAATCATGAAGCCGGCATGCCGTACCACGGCGCGCATCGCGTCGTTGTCGGCCAGCATGTCGCCGTAGAGCCGGTGCACGCCCAGGCTGCGCGCCGCCACGACCAGCGCGTGCATCATCGCAGTCCCCAGGCCTCGACCGTGCCAGCTATCCACGATCAGCAGGGCAATCTCGGCCGACCCCGGCGGGTCGGTGCGCGTGAGACGGCCGAGCGCCACGACGCACCGGACGCCGTCGGGCGACGTGTGCTCGGCCACGATCGCCCGCCCCACCGCGGGATCGACCTGGCAGGTCAGCGCCAGCCGCGAGTGCGTGACGCGCTGCTCGAGCGTGCTCAGGTGAAAGTAGCGCTGATACACCGAGCGCGGCGACACGCCCGCGTGGAACACCGCCATCAGCGGTTGGTCGTCGGGACGGATCGCGCGCAGCGTCACGCGCAAGCCGTCGCGCAACCGCACGGTCACATCCGCAGCCGGGCCGTCCGGAACCATGGTGATAGCATAGCGGGCGTTCCTACGTCGCTGCACGGAGGCACCCATGGCCATCGTCGATGCTCTGCTGCCCGAATTCGATCACGAAGTGGCGGCCACTCGCCGGCTGCTCGATCGACTCCCCGACGACAAGCTCGACTGGCAGCCCCATCCCAAGAGCATGACGCTCGGCTCTTTGGCCACGCACCTGAGCGAACTCGGCTCGTGGGG
>JANNEJ010000649.1:0-3072 GCA_031378585.1 Acidobacteriota bacterium
TGGACCACGATGAGAAGAACCCTGATCGGACTTGGCTGCGCCGTCGCGCTGGCGGCCGCAGTATCCCCTATTTCGTTCGCGAACGACCGCGGGTACCAGGACGCGAACAATCGCGATGACGATCGCGAGCACGACGACGATGACCGCGATGACGACGACCGCGTCGCAGAGCGCGGCAAGCCCGAGTGGCGATTCAAGCGCGTCGGCACCTTCGCCAACTTCCGTAACGCCGGACTTGCCAGTCTGACGGTGTCCGAAATCATCGCGTCCACGCCCGATGGCCGGACGCTGATTTACAGCGACGCCGAGGGCGGTGCGATCGGCTTCATCGACATCACCAACCCGGCGACGCCGCTTGCGGCCGGCACGGTGGCTCTCGATCCTGATCCGACCACCGCACCGAATTACTACTCTCCGACGTCGGTTGCCGTGCTTCGCAACCAGTACGTGCTGGTCGCCGTCGACACCAGCCTGTCGAAGAAGCAGCCGAGCGGCGAGTTGCAGGTGATCGACCTGACCACCCGCACCAAGGTGGCCACAATCGACCTGGGCGGCCAGCCCGACTCGGTCAAGATCAGCCCGGATCACCGTTACATCGCCGTGGTCGTCGAGAACGAGCGCGATGAGACGCTCTGCGTCGGTGGCGCGGCCAACGACCAGACCGTCAGCGACCCGCCGGTGAGCGGTCAGACGGTCAGCACCGCGGTGTGCGTGGCCGGTGGCGGACCCAGTAACGGACGTGTTGGCGGGATGCCGCAGAACCAGCTGGGCAACCCCGCCGGCTATCTGGCCGTCATCGAGACGGCTGGCGCGCCGGCGTCGTGGGTGCGCGAGGATGTGTCGCTCGTGGGCTACGCCACGCGCTTCCCGAACGACCCCGAACCCGAGTTCGTCGACATCAACCAGAAGAATCAGGCCGTAGTGACGCTGCAGGAGAACAACCACATCGTGGTCGTCGACCTGCGTCGCAGAAGCGTCGAGACGCACTTCCCGGCGGGGGCCGTCAACCTCACGCAGATCGACACCGTGCGCGCCGGTACCGGCTTGCCCAACACGATCGCGCTCGTCAACGCGCAGTCCGGCCGCCTCCGCGAGCCCGACGCCGTCACCTGGGTGGGCGACCGCATCGCCACCGCCAACGAAGGTGACTACGACGGCGGCAGCCGCGGCTTCACCCTGTTCAACCTCGACAGCACCGTGTTCTACGACAGCGGCTCCGAGTTCGAGCACCTCGGCGCGCGCTTCGGGCACTATCCGGATCGGCGATCGAATGCCAAGGGCACCGAGCCCGAGTCGATCGTGTTTGCGAAGTACGGGTCGAGCGACCTGCTCTTTGTGGGCTCGGAGCGCGGCAGCTTCGTGGCGGTCTACCTGATCGACAGGTTCGGCGTGCCACGCTTCTCGCAGTTGCTGCCGGGCCCGCTGGCGCCCGAAGGCCTGCTCGCCGTGACCAACCGGAACCTGTTTGTGGCCTCCGGTGAGGGCGACACGCCGCCACTTGGCTTCCGCTCGACCGTGCAGATCTACAGCCTCGACGACGAGGGACCGTTCTACCCCTCGATCTACTCGGCCGACGAGTCGATTGGCGCAGCGGCGCCGACGCCGATCCCATGGGGCGCGCTCTCGGGCCTCACCGAGGTGCCCGAGCAGCCCAGCCGGCTCCAGGCGATTTCCGATTCCTTCTACACGCCGACGACCATCTTCAACATCGACACCACGGCGACGCCAGCCGTGATCACCCGCGCGCTCACGGTGGGCACGCCGTGCACGACCGCGGCGGGGTGCTTCGACCCCGAAGGTCTTGCCTATGCCCCCAATGGCGACCTGTGGATCGCCAGTGAGGGCAACGCCGACGACACGCGGCCCAACCGGCTCATCCAGGTCGACCCGGCGACCGGCGCGGTGCTGCGCACGGTGGGTCTGCCTTCGACCGTCCTTGCCTGCCGTGCAGCGGAACGCGCCAAGACACCCTCGTCGACGCGCGCCACCGGCAGCCACGGCTCAGGGTTCGAGGGGCTCGACATCGCCGCCAAGCCGGGCGGCGGCTACCTGATCTACGCGGCACAGCAGCGCGGCTGGAACTACTCCACGACGGCGGCGTGCGACCTCATCGACGACGATCCGCTCGACGGCGGCAGCATCGCCGAGCCCAACCAGTCGCGCATCTGGGTGTTCGACCCGTCGGTGGCGAGCAACGACGCGGCGTGGACGTCTGTGCCGTATCAGTTCCAGCCCAAACCCGTGAACGCCGCATGGATCGGCCTCTCGGAAATCACCTACACGTCAGACGGCTGGATCCTGATCGAGCGCGACAACCTGACTGGCAGCTTCGACACGCCGGCGGGTGCCGAGACGGGCAACGGCTACAAGACGCTGGTGCGCCTGCCGCTGTCTCCGGGCGCCGACAACCAGTACACGCGCGATGAAAAGGAGATCTACGATCTTCGCCCGGCCCTGCTGTCGACTAGTGGCTGGATCACCGACAAGCCCGAAGGCGTCGGCGTGCGGCCGGATGGCACGGTGTTTGTGGTCACCGACAACGACGGCGTCGATGGATCGACCGGTGAAACCATCTTCCGGCGTCTCGGCGAGGCTTGGCGCTTGTTCAGGTAGCGACATCCGGAGGGCGAGGCTCGCGCTTCGTCCTCCGCCTCCGTCTGCGCCGGAAGACCGCTGACCTCAGTAGAAGAGATCAGTAGTAGAAGTACGTGAACACGGCAATGCCCACGATGAGCATGCCGAACGCCGACTTGGCCACGATGCCGAGCAGGAAGCCGAACACCCCACCGGCTCCGGCCCACCCCGCCGCACGGAAGTCGGGGTTCCGCGCGTACTCAACGGCAAACGCCCCCACCGCCGGCCCAACGATGATGCCGGGCAGGCCGAAGAACATCCCGACGACCATGCCGGCGCCGGCGCCGGCCACGCCCCACCACGACGCGCCGGCCTTGCGCGCGCCAATCAGGGTCGCCACGTTGTCGGCCAGCGATCCGAACACCGTCAGCGCCAGCATGACGGCGAGCGAGAACCAGCCGATACGCGCGAATCCGTCGGCCCAGGCCGCGAGAAACA
>JANNEJ010000656.1:0-3235 GCA_031378585.1 Acidobacteriota bacterium
GGCCGAGGCGGCGCTCGCCGCGGCGCTCGCCGCCGATCGCACGCGCGCGGCCGGCGCGCCCGTCGGCGCGCTGCACGGCATTCCGCTGTCACTGAAGGACCTGATCGATCAGGCTGGTGTGCGCACCACGGCGGGCTCGCAGGTGCGTCGCGACGTGGTGGCGACGCGCCACGCCACCATCACCACTCGCCTCGAGGCCGCCGGCGCGGTGCTCGTCGGCAAGACCAACCTGCATGAGTTCGCGTTCGGCACGACCAACGACGACTCAGGGTTCGGCGGCGCGCGCCATCCCCTCGACGACACCCGGTCGCCGGGCGGATCGAGCGGTGGATCGGCCATCGCCGTGCGCACCGGCAAGTCGATCGCGTCGATTGGCACCGATACGGGCGGATCGATTCGCATTCCCGCAGGGGTGTGCGGGGTCGTGGGCTTCAAGCCGGAGTGGGGCGACATTCCGTCAGACGGCGTGGTGCCGCTCAGTCGTCAACTCGATCACGTGGGCCCACTGACGCGCACCGTGACCGATGCGTGGCTGGTCTACGAGACGCTGGCCGGGCGCGCGCCAGGGGCGACCGACCGCCTCGAGCCGCTGCCGCTGAAGGGCCTGCGCCTCGGGCTGCTCACCGGCTACTTCGACACGCGCATTGCCGACGACGTGCGCGCGGGAGTGGCGGCTGCGGTCGAGCACTTGGCCCGGGCGGGCGCGGTCATCGAGCCGGTGGAGATCCCGCACGCCACCGACATCGGGCCGGTCTACCTGCACCTCGTGCTGGGCGATGCCGCGGCGTACCACGCCGCCACGCTCGAGAGCCGCCCAGGGGACTACACGCCGCCGGTGCGCCTGCGTCTTGAATTGGCCCGCTACCTGCTGGCGGAGGACTACGCGCGCGCCCTGCGCGGGCGCGAGGTGATTGTCGGTGAGATCGACCGGGCCCTCGAGGGTCGTGTGGCGCTGCTCTGCCCCACGCTGCCGGTCACGGCGCCGCCCATTGGCGCGGCCACCGTGCCGGTGGGCGAGGGCGAAGAGGCCGTGCGCAACGCCATGCTCCGGTTCACTCAGCCCTTCAACGTGGGACGCCAGCCAGCGCTATCGCTGCCCTGCGGGGTGTCGGCCACTGGGCTGCCGATTGGTCTGCAAATCGTCGGCGCCCGTGGCGCCACGACCCTGCTGCTGCGGGCGGCCGCGGCCTGTGAGCAGGTCGTTACAGGTACTTGATGAGGCCGACGATCGCGTTGTAGAGCACGTTGGCCAGTTCCTCGACGAGCGGCTCGAACTCCCCGCTGTCGACCGCCTCGGCCACGGTCACCGGATCGGTGAGCACGAGCCAGATCGTCGCGCCCGCCAGCACGAGCGCGATGAGTCCTACTGCGCCAGCGAGACTGATGCTGAGGCTGTGAAAGCGGCTGGGACGGGGTTCGAGGTCGGACATGACGCTGTCCAGGCCGAATGATACACCCCGGACTGTTGATCAGACGGACGACCGGGGCGCGAAGTTCACCCGCTACGGCGTGATCACGAGTTTCCCGCACACGTCGCCGGCCTCGAGCCGCCGATGCGCCTCGCCCGCCGCCGCAAACGGCAGCACCGCGTCGACGAGCGGACGGAACCGGCCGTCAAAGAAGAACTGTGCGGCCCGCAGGAGCTCAGCCTTGGTGCCCATGTAGGAGCCAAGCAGACTCAACTGCCGCGAAAACAGAAAGCGCAGGTCGATGGCGGCCTCCCAGCCGGTAGTATTGCCGCAGGTCACGAGCCGTCCGCCGGGCGCGAGCGACCGCACGCTCTTGGCCCACGTCGCCTGCCCCACGTGCTCCACGACCACGTCCACTCCGCGCGTGCTGGTCAGGCGCCGCACCTCGGCGGCGATGTCGCTCGTGTAGTGATTGATCGCCTCGTGTGCGCCCAGTTCCCGAGCACGCGCGAGCTTGGGCTCGGAGCCGGCCGTGGCAATCACGTGCGCGCCGTGCAGCCGCGCCACCTGAATGGCCGCCTGCCCGACGCCACTGCCCGCGGCCAGTACCAGCACCGACTCGCCCGGCGTCAGCCGGGCGCGCGTGACCAGCATGTGCCACGCGGTCAGAAACGTGAGTGGAAACGCCGCGGCGTGCACATACGAGACGTGCGCGGGAATCGGCACCACATTGGCCGCCGGTACCTGCACGTACTCAGCATAGCCGCCGTCACTGCGGTAGCCGAGCACGTCGTAGCTCGCACACTGGTTGTCGTGTCCGCCCAGGCACGCGGCGCATCGTGCGCACGACAGCCCCGGTTGCAAGAGCACGCGGGTGCCCATCGCGAACTCGCCGGCGGGCGCGGCAGCGACCTCGCCCGACACGTCGGCGCCGGAGATGTGGGGAAACGGGATGGTCACGCGGTCGAGGCCGCGCCGTTGCCACAGGTCGAGATGATTCAGCGCGCACGCGTGCACGCGCACCACCACGTGGCCGGCGCGAGGCTCGGGGTCGGGCGCGGACTCGAGCACGAGCACCTCGGGTCCCCCGTGAGCGTGGAAGCGCACGGCGCGCATGTCACTCGTCCTGGTCGGCCACGATCTCGATGCTGACGCCGCGGTCGGCAAACTGCGGACCCACCGCGTCGGGATCCCCCACCACGACGGCCGTGAGGGCGCCGGCGTGCACGTGGCGATTCGCCGCCGCGGGCAGGGCGTCGAGATCGACCGCGTTCAGTCGAGGCCCAAACTGCGCGAAGTGATCCGGATCGAGTTCGTGAAGCGCCAGTTGCGCCACGGCGCGTGCCACCTGCTGCGCCGTTTCGAAGCCGCGCGGATAACCCAGTCCGACGGCCGCCTTCGCGCGGGCGAGTTCCTCGGCGGTGACGGGGCGCGGTCCCGCCAGTTCCTGGATCTCGCGCAGCACTTCCGAGACCGCATCAGCCGTGGCCGTGGTCTGCACGCTCGTATGCACGCTGAAGGGGCCACGCAGGCGCCGGAAGTCGAAACCCGAGCGCACGCCGTAGGTGTAGCCCTTGGCCTGGCGCAGGTTCAGGTTCAGCCGGCTCACGAACTGGCCGCCGAGTACCGCGGTCCACAGGAGCAGCGCGTGGTAGTCGGGCGTGAGGCGCGAGGCCGACACCTGTCCAATCCGCAGCTCCGATTGTGGTGCGCCGGCGCGCGGCACGACCAGCACGCACCCGCGCGCGGCGGGTTCGGCCGGCGACGGGTCGGTGGCGACGCGGGCCGGCCCGTGCGCGCGCCACGCGCCCAGCGTCTGCTCGACC
>JANNEJ010000661.1:0-8438 GCA_031378585.1 Acidobacteriota bacterium
CCCCCCCCCCCCGCCCCTGTCCCTGTCCCTACATGCCCGGCGGCGTGAAACGGCCGTCGGCGACGGTCCAGCCGCCGTCCACGTACAAGACGGTGCCAGTCACGTAGCTGGCGGCGTCCGACAGCAGGAAGACCGTCGGGCCGGCCATTTCGTCGGCGCGCGCCCAGCGGTTCATGGGACTCTTGGTGGCGTAGGCGTGGTACCAGTCGGCGTTGGCCTTGATCGGCGCCGTCAGCGGCGTCTCGGTCACACCTGGACCGATCGCGTTGACGCGCACGCCGGAGGCGGCCCATTCAGTTGCCGCCGACCTGGCGAGCTGCACGATGCCGGCCTTCGTCATGCCGTACACCGACTGCCCGGGCTCGGTCACGAGCGCGCGGATCGAGCTGAAGAGCACGATGCTGCCCGACTTCTGCGCCGTCATCACGCGGCCGGCCGCCGTCAACACGTTGAAGTTGCCGCGCAGGTTCACTGCGACCACCTTGTCGAACTCCTCGCCGGAGTACTGCAGCATGGGCTTGCGCACGTTGATGGCCGGCGTGCACACCAGGCCGTCGAGATGGCCGTAGGTCGTAGCCAGGCCCTCGAGAGCCGCGGCGACGCCGGCTTCGTCGGTGATATCGAGCACGGCGCTCTCGGCCGTGCCGCCGGCCGCGCGGATCGCCGCCGCGGTGGCCTCGGCCGGGTCGCGCATCACGTCGAGGCAGATGGTGTATCCGCCCTGCCGGCCCACGCCCATTGCCACCGCCGCGCCAATGCCACTACCGGCGCCAATCACCGCCACGACCTTGCCGTCCAGCCGGAACATGTCTGCCTTCACCGTCACCACTCCTCGAGCCAGGGACAGGAACTACCGCTCGCGTTTCGGCAGGTCGCGGACCGCCGGGATGTTGGGCAGGCCGGTGGCCTCGGTGGCGGCGCGCACGATGGCGCGGGCCATCACGTCGGCGGCCAGCGCGCCGATCTGGGTGATGTTGACCTGGCCTGTCCACGTGCCGGTGGCCAGGGAGAACACCGTGTCGCCGTCGCCCATCGTGTGCGACGGGAAGATGGCCCGGGCAAAGCCGTCGTCGGCCATGAGCGCCATGCGGTGCACTTCCGCCTTCGTCAGCTTCGCGTTGGTGGCAACCAGGCCAATCGTCGTGTTCTCGCCGGGACGCGGCTGCTGCAGCGGCGGGCCGTTGCGCAGCAGAATGCGGGCATCGGCCAGCGTACCGTCGGGATTGCGCACGCCTGCCACCACCTTGCCGGTGTCGGGGTCGATGATGTCGCCGACGGCGTTGACCGCCACGATGGCCGCGACGGTGAGGCCGTTTGGCAGCGTGATGGCGTAGCTGCCAAGGCCGCCCTTCATCGAGCGGTTGGGGCCGCCTGACTTGCCCACGGTGGCGCCCGCGCCGGCACCGACACTGCCCTCTGCCACCGGGTCGCGGGTGGCCGCGGCCGCGGCCTTGTAGCCGCAGTCGGCAGTGGGGCGAATCTTCGGGTTGTTGCCGACCGGCAGGTCGAACAGGATGGCCGACGGCACAATGGGCACCTTCGCGATGCGCACGTCCCAGCCCATGTTGTGCTCTTCCAGCCAGCGAACGGTGCCGCTGGCCGCGTCGAGGCCAAACGCGCTGCCGCCCGACAGCACCACCGCATTCACTTTGTCGACCATGTTGCTCGGGTCGAGCAGGTCGGTCTCGCGGGTGCCGGGCGCGCCGCCCCGCTGCGACACGCCGCCCACGGCGCCTTCGCCGTCCACGAGGATCACGGTGCAGCCCGTTGGGCGCTCGGTCAGGGTGATTGACCCCACCTTGATGCCGTCGACGGCCGTGAGGCCGCGCGGGTCTGGGCCGGCCGCGCGGGCCACGGTTGTGACACCAGCGCAGGCGGCGGCGAGCAGGGCGGCCGCGGGCAACACGAACCGGCGCGACGCACGGAAGGGCAAGCGGGACATGACGAGCATCAAGGACATCCTCGGGCGCCGGGCCGATACGGGGGCGCGTCGGAATGTTACGGGAAGTCGCGGCTGCGAACCAAGCGCCGTCTTGATCCAGAATGGGGTGGCGTGGCCCTTCATCCTTCGATCATCGAGACGATCTCTGGCGCCGTCGAGCAGCATGCCGACGAGATCGTGGACTTTGCGGCTGCGCTGATCCGCATTCCGACCGTGAATCCACCCGGCGAGGAATACGAGACCTGCGCCCGGTTCATCGGCGAGCGTCTCGGTGCCTGCGACTTCGACGTGCACTATGTGGCCGCCGACGGACGCCCCGAGCACACGCGCGCCCACCCGCGCGTGAACGTGATCGGCCGGCGGGCCGGCGCCAGCGCCCACCCGCTCGTGCACCTCAACGGCCACTTCGACGTGGTGCCGGCCGGTGCCGGCTGGACCGTGGACCCGTTTGGCGGCCTGGTGCGCGATGGCCGTATCTATGGCCGCGGGTCGTGCGACATGAAGGCCGGGATCGCGGCCGCGATCTATGCCGCCGAGATCCTGCGCCGCGCCGGCATCGCGCTGCCTGGCACGATCGAGGTGAGCGGCACGGTCGACGAAGAGAGCGGTGGGCTGGCCGGCGTGCGCTACCTGGCAGAGCACCAGTGGCTGTCGAAAGAGAAGACCGACTTCGTGATCATTCCTGAGCCGCTCGACGTGGACCAGGTGTGCATCGGCCACCGCGGCGTCTACTGGTTCGAGGTGGAGGCCCGCGGCCGCATCGGCCACGGCAGCATGCCGTTTCTTGGCGCGAGCGCCATCGAAGGCATGGGGCACTTCCTGCATCTGGTGGAAGCGCAGCTCAAGCCGCGACTGGCCGGTCGTACCACCGCTGTGCCCGTCGTGCCGCCCGGTGCGCGTCATGCCACCATCAACACCAACGGCATTCAAGGCGGGCAGCCGGTGGACGGCGTGCAGACGCCGTGCGTGGCCGATCACTGCCGCGCGGTGTTCGACCGGCGATTCCTGATCGAAGAAGGGCTCGACCGAACGCGCGACGAGATCGCGGCACTCGTGGAGGCGGCGCGCCGCCTCGTGCCTGGCATCCGCTTCGAGCTTCACGACCGGCTCATCGTGCATCCCACGCGCACGCCCGACGACTCGCCGATCATCCCGGCGCTGACCGGCGCCATCCGCACGGTGCTCGGGCGTCAGGCCACCCTCGTGGCCAGTCCCGGCACCTACGACCACAAGCACGTGGCGCGCGTAGCCGGCGTGCCGCACTGCGTGGCCTACGGACCAGGGGAACTCGTGCAGGCGCACCAGCCCGACGAGTACTGCGCGGTGGCCGACCTGCTGGCCGCCACCAAGGTGATCGCGATCGCGTCGCTCGAGCTCATGAGCTAGCCCGCTACTTCGCACCTTCAAGGAAGCTCGCCCACGCGTCCACGATCGGTCCAAGCGGCCCCTTCGTCGTGGCGTACGCGCGCGCCCATGCGCGTGCCTGCACTTTGTCGGCGGCGATGGCCGCGGCGTCGGTGCCGGCCGCGTGCCGTTGGTACAGCGTATAGACGCCGGCGGCGAGCACGGTGCCGTCTTTGCTGCCGGCGCCGCCGAGATAGCTGGTGACTGCCGGCAGGCCCTTGGCCGTGTCGCCAGTCAGCACGTAGGCCAGCGCCAGTGTGCGCGCGGCTCTGGCATCGGCAGGCGCGAGCGCGACCGCCTGTTCGAGTGGCGCCAGTGCGGCAGCAGGCTGACCCGACTTGAGCCAGGCTTCGCCGGCCAGCCGGCCGATCCCCGGCATCGTGGCGGCCGGCACGCTCATCAGCAGGCCCGCGGCGTCCTTCTCGCGGTTTGCAATGAGCAAGCAGGCTCCCAACATCGCGCGCGCTGCGCCGAATCCACTCTGGATGCGCATGGCGGTCTGAAACTGGGTGGCGGCCTGGTCGACCTGGGCCTTGGCCAGCAGGTCCATGCCGCGCACGAACGCCGCCACGCCCTGGTCGCCCGCAGAGAGTGCGGCAAGCGCCCCGTCCATCATCTGTCCGCCGCGCGCCGTCTTGATGGCCGCAAGCACGGCCGGTGAGCGTCCCTGTTCGGCGGCCGACCACAGCGCTGCCATCGTGGCCGGCTCGAGGACGTCGTCCTTCGATGCGGCCGGCACCGACCCCAGCACGGCGGCCAGCAACTCCGCGGGTGCCGACCCCATCGAGGCCGGCACGCCGGCGGTCGTCGTGGAGCGCGCGGGCACCACGCGAAAGGGCCGGATCAGCGCGCCCCGCGGCGCGCCGCCTTCGGTGAAGCTCACGCGGGCGATGTAGCTGCCCGGGGGCACCGCACCGACGTTGATCGTGCCTTGCGCCACACGCACTTCGGGCGACGGTCCGGTCGAGACCCGCAGCGGCGCCGACACGAGCACGCGGCTGGCCTCGTCGCGCATCACGTCGAGGCGCGCGCCGATGTCGGCGGCCTGGCTCGAGACCGGCGCGTAGACTTCGGCCAGCGCCACGAGCGAGCCGTTGTGCACCCGCGGTTCGACAATCGGCGAGAGCGCTGCGCCGCCCACAGGTTCGCCGGCCACGAGCAGGTCGCCCAGCGTCAGCGTGTCGCCGTTCAACTGCCAGGCGAGCACTTCGCGCTCCACGCTGCCGACGCGCTTATCAGCGTTGGCGAGCGCTACCCGCAACCGATAGGTGCCTGGATCGAGCACCACCATGCCGGCGTAGACGGCCAGGCCGGTGTCGCCCTCGAGCGCCTTGAGTTCCCGCGGCTCCTCGCTGGCCGCAATGACCTTCCCGTCCTTGGTGGCCACGACCAGTCCGGCCGCGTACTGCAGCGACTCAGTCGAGCCGCGCTCTACCTCCGTGGCCACGAGCAGGCGCACACGCGACGTCCCGGGCTCCTTGTAGGTCCACGTCGAGACCCGCATCGACAAGGCCGTGGCCGCGGCGGGCGACCGCAACGTGCGCTTCAAGGCCTCGGCGGGCGTGGCGGCGGGTGGACCCTCGGGCGAGAGGAAGGCGCGCCGGGCCTGCACGGTCAGGCCACGTCTGGCGAGCTTCACATCGATCTTGTGACGCTTGCCGTCGCGGTCATTGGCGCCAGGCTCCACGCCCAGCAGGTAGTAGCCCGCCAGCGACTGCTCGATGCGCCGGAAGGCGGTCTCGGCGCTCGACACGATGCGATGCAGCGTGCCGCGGGCCATGCCGGCCAGGAGCAACAGGCCGGCTTCCTGCAACTGGCGGTCGTCGGCAGCGGTCGTGGGCAGCTGCGATTGCACGGCGTCGTAGGACGGCACGTCGAGCAGCAGCACGTCGAGCGACGCGCGCACGTCGGCCGCCACGCGGGCCAGGTCCTCCATGTCGCCGCCGAGGCCTTCGAGCACGAGCCCCTCCGAGACGAGGATCACCGATTTCGGGCCGTCGAGGCCGCCCAGGCTCTTGAGCACCGCGCGGATGGCGCCGACGGACCGGTCGGTCTGCTGACGCTGGTCGCCGACAATCTCGCTCGCCTCCTGCTCGACGTCACGCTCGCAGCGCTCCGCGTCAGCCGCACCAGCCGCGCCGGCGCACTCACGGCTGATCACCTGCGTGGCCAGGATGGCGTCGTTTTGCCGATAGAGCGCGAACGCCTCGGTGATGCTGATGTTGAACCGGCGTCGCGACGGCGTGAGCCGTCCGGTCGCGCGCACCATCGCCTCTCGGACCTTCGCGTGGTCGGTCGTGAAGTCCACGACCTCGCCGGGCGAGGGCACCGCCACGAACGCGACGCGGTCGTTTGGCTGCAGGCGGTCCACGAACTTCAGCGCGTTCTGCATCACGGGACGCGCGGCGCCGAAGCGGATGTTGCCCTGGTCCACCAGCAGCAGGATCGCGCGGCCCACCGGCCCGCCGCCGCCATTAGTCGAAATGGTGGTGTCGGGGGGCGGCGCCCGAAACGGCTTCGCCGTGTCGCGTGCGAGCGACGCGGCGACTGGGTCGGTCAACTTGACGTATTCGAACGTCGCCACTTTACGCGCCTTGCCGTCCACTTCGACCTGGAAATCGGCCGCGGTCAGGTCCGTGACTTGTCGCCCGTCTCTGTCGAGCACCACGGCGTCGAGCGGCAGCAGTTCCACACCGGTGCGGAACACTGGCGTTTGGTCTGGGGCAGGCGTCTGTGCGGCCTGCGGCGCGGCGGGCGCGAGGTCGGGCGGCCGCGCCTCGAGCATGGCGAACGTTGCCACGGCGGCGATGAGCGTGAGCACAAACCGGGTCTGGGTCATGGTGGTGGCTCGCATGCACGAGGTCGACTCGGGCCGACCCCGCATTATTGCGCCAACCAGAGGCGGATGTGTGTGCCCGTCTGGTCCGCTATGATCGGGAACTGTGTCTGTCAGAGAGGTGCTGATTGTGGGCGCGGGCCCGTCGGGATTGGCCACGGCCATTGCCTGCCGGCACCATGGCCTCGACTATGTGGTGGTGGAGCAGGGGTCGCTCGTCGACGCGGTCGCGCGCTTCCCCGTGAACATGGTGTTCTTCACCACCCCGGAACTGCTCGAGATCGGCGGCGTGCCGCTCACGACGCCGTATGACAAGCCCACCCGGGCCGAGGCACTGAATTACTACCGTAAGGTCACAGGCACCTTCCAGCTGCAGGTCGCGCTCTTCGAGCAGGTGCTGGCGGTGGAGCGCGAGACCGAGGGCGATGAGACGGTGTTCCTCGTGCCGACGCGCAACCGGCTCGGCGCCGAACGCGTCCGACGAGCCCGCGCGGTCGTGCTGGCGATGGGCTACTACGGCCTGCCCAATCTGCTGGGGGTGCCAGGCGAAGACCTGCCGCACGTGACGCACTTCTATCGCGAGCCGCATCCCTACTATCGCCAGCGGGTCGTGATCGTCGGCGGCAAGAATTCGGCCTGCGAGGCCGCGCTCGAGCTCTACCGTGCCGGCGCGCATGTCACACTCGTGCACCGCGGCGCGGCGCTCGGCGACTCGGTGAAGTACTGGGTGCGCCCCGACATGGAGAACCGCATCAAGGACGGCGCGGTGGCGGCGCACTTCAACACCCGTCTGGTCGCCATCACCCCCACCGCCGTCGTCGTCGAGACCGGCGGCGTGCGGCACGAGCTTGCCGCCGACGGCGTCCTGCTGCTGACCGGGTACCACGCCGATGCCGAGTTCCTGCGCGGCGCGGGCGTGGAGGTCGACCCGGAGACGCTGGTGCCCCAGCACGACCCGGTGACGTTTGAGACCAACGGGCCGAACCTCTTCATCGCGGGCGGCCAGGTGGCGGGCACGCGCACGGGCACGGTGTTCATCGAGAACGGCCGCTTCCACGGGGAGCAGATCGCGGGCGTGCTGGCCGAGCGCCTGCGCGCGGGCTGACCTTCAGCGCGCCGGGCTCACGAGCCCACCGTCGAGCCGCGCGCGCGGGTGACACCGCGGCCACCACGAGCGCGACGCGCACGGGCTCACGCATGACGCCTTACTGGACCGCCGACACGGCCAGCACGCCCTCGATCGCACGCGAAGGACCCGCGCTGATGGCCGCGCGCAGCGCGTCGTCGGTCGGGTAGGGCACGTCCGGAATCTCGCGCGCCTCGATGGCAAAGTCGACATCCAGCACGAACGGACTCGGCGCAACGTGCAGCCGCGCGCCGTCGAGCCGGATGGTCCAGGGGCCGAGCGATGCCGGCTTGGCCGCCCCCGTGCAGAAGGCCAGCGACAGCAGGTCGCCGAGGCGCACGTAGACGTAATCGCGAACGAGTGTCTTCAGGTGGCCGCCCGACCGGGCGAGATGTTGGTCGCGCAGCGCGGTCATGGCGGGGAAGAAGTCCTGCCAGACGGCATCGTGCCGATAGCGGTCGTAGACCGTGATCGCGTGGTGAGCCACGAGCGCCGCGGCCCAGGGCGCGCCGGCGAGCCGGTCTACGCTGCGTGGCCATACGCCCTGGCGCACGTCGGCCGGCACCTGAACGAAGTCGCGGATGGTCGAGGTGTCGGGATTGACGGTGAGGGCCGCGTCGGGCTCGTGCCAGCCGTGGTCGTGGTGCTCGATGGCAGTCAGAATGTCGCGCCGACGCTCGGCGCTCGCAAGCGACGCCCAGTGCTCCATCAGGCGACGGGCCAGCGCCGCGTGACCTGGCTGCGTGATGAGGTGCAGCACGCCGGCACCTGGCCGCACGATCATGAGTTACGCCGACCGCAGGCGCCCGTCGCCGACCAGCACGCTCGTGCCGCCGACCTGCACGCGGGTGATGTCGGTGCCCGCGGCGGCCAGACGGATGTGAATGCGACTGGGACGGCCCATCTTCACGCCTTGTGCGCTGACGATGGCACCGGCTTGGCTGGCAGGCACAAGGCCGTGCTTCACGGCGTAGCAGCCCAGAGGCCCGCTGGCCGAACCCGTGGCTGGGTCCTCGGATCCGGTCGCGCCGACCATGCGGCTGTAGAGCGTGGCGCCGTCGGCGCCTTTTTCGGTGGTGAAGACGAACACGCCACGACGCGGCGTGCCCGCCTGTTTGAAGATCGCGTCG
>JANNEJ010000687.1:0-2053 GCA_031378585.1 Acidobacteriota bacterium
CGCCGAGGCCTACACCCACTTTCGCGACGCCGATCGTCGTCGTCTGCTCGTGGGCGGGTCGCTCGCGGAGTACTTCTGGGCCGCGTATCCAGTCGCCCCTGCCGCCGCGCGTGACATCGGGGCCCGGATCATGTCCGCGAACCCTCTCGACCATGCGGTACGCGACGGCCTCATCGGACTGGCCGTCGCAGCCGGCGACGAGACCGCGGTCCGCACCTTGGCCGCGGCTGGCGAGACGGCCGACCCTGGGTCGGCGGTGTGGCCGCGTCGACTGGCCGAGAGCTACCTGCGGGCGGGCGACGGCCTGCGGGCGGCGGAACGCTTCGCGGTGGCGGCGCGCCGCACCGGAGGCGGACCCGTCGATCTGGCGCAGCGCGCCCTGGCGCTCGAGCGGTCGTCGGGGCCGGCGTCCGCCGCAGAAGCGTGGAACGCGTTGGCTGAGGCCCTGGTGTCGTCCCGGCCCGAGTGGCTCGCCAGCCGCACCCGGGTCCGCGCGGCCATGGCCCCGCGACCGGTGCCAGCGGTGGTGCCGCGGGCGCCGGCGCCAGTCGCCACGCCAGCACCCGCGAGTCGTACCGCCGACGAGGTCGTGCGCGCGAGCCAGCGCGCGCTGGCCGCCGAGCCATGCGCCGCCGGTCCGCTGGCAGACCTGGAAGCGCTGGCGTCGCTCGACCCCTTCCTCGCGGCCGTGTCTGCCCGCCGGGCCTCCTGTGCCGACCAGATCTCATGGACCGTACGCGCCGCGGAACGGGCCATCGGGCTGGGCCGGTTCGGCGATGCGCTTCGACTGGTGGAGACCCCGGCCACGGCGCCCGGAGCCGCGATCGAGGTGCGCGAGCAGCACGGTGTGCTGCTGCTCTGGACCGGTGCGCCAGCGCGCGCGGTGGAGGTGCTGCGCGGGGTGGTCGCCGAGGACTCGAACCGTTATCGCCCGGCGGATGCGCTCATCGATGCGCTCAGGGCGGTGGGCGAGCCCGACGCGGCCTGGACGCTGGCGTCCGGCCGATGGGGTGACGACCGGGCGCCTGCGGACCGCCGGCTGGCGGTGGCATCGCTGGCCCTCGAGACCGGCCGCGTGACCGACGCGCTGGTCAGAGCCCGCGCACTCGAGCACGACCCCGTCGTGGGCGCCGATGCCCGCGCGGTCATGGCCGGCGCACTCGTCGCTTCGGGGCGCCCTGGCGAGGCACGAGCCGTGTTGGGTCACCTCAGCAACGCGCCCGGCGCGGCCCTGGCATGGCTCGACGCCACGGCGCTCATCGACGGCGTGGGCGCTGCCCTTCGCGCGGCTGACGGCCTGACCGATCAGCGCGGTGCGGGCTGGGAAGAGCTTGAAGCCCGGCTCGCGCTGTGGCACGCGCAGATGGGTCATCGCGCCGAGTCGGCGCGGCGCCTGTCGCTGCTCGCTACGAGCCATCCGTCCCGCACCGCGCTGGCACGCGCGGAAATCGCTCTGGCCACTGGTCGCCCCGCTGATGCCGCCGCACTGCTGCAGCCCCTGGCCGCGCAGGCGCCTGGTCAACTGCGCGCCCGCGACGTGCTCACGACGTCGCTGGCAGAGCTCGGTCAATGGGACGAAGCATTCGCTGGCCTGGCGACCCTGCGCATTGCGCGGCCCGGCGACGCGCGCTGGGCGATTCGCGACGCCGAATGGCACCATCGCCGATCGCCGTCGCCGGCAACGTTCGCGGCCGTCGAGGCAGCCGCGAGTGATGCACCCGATCTCGGCGAGGGGCGCTCGGCCCTGGCGCGCAGCTATTTGCGCGCGGGCGACCCCGCGCGCGCGGCAGCCACGCTCGGGCCCAACCCCTTGGCCGACCACGACGCGGTTCTGGCCGCTCGCGCGCTTCGTGCGGCGGGCCAACCCGACCGGGCGCTGGCCGCCTTGAACGGACGCGTGGACGGATCGGTGGAGTTGCGTCTGCTTCGCGCGGAGCTGGCCGGAGCCACGGCGTCCCGCGCTGCTGTCGATCGCGAGTTCGGTGACCTCACGAGCCGGGAAGATGTCGACCCGGCCTGGTTCCTGGCGTGGGCCGACGCCGTCCACGATGCG
>JANNEJ010000181.1:0-2889 GCA_031378585.1 Acidobacteriota bacterium
CGCCGGTCTTGGCGTTCGGGTAGACCTGCGCATGAACGGCGCCGGTCGCAAGAGCGGCAAACACGACGAACACAACACACAGGCGGCGCGCGGCTGGACTCACAATCGACCTCCGGAACGGGCGGCTGAACCGGCCGTGAGTCTACACCCCCGAAGCCTCTGGTGGACAGAGGCGGGGCAGTCTGTTGTACTAAGCCCATGTCCATCCTGAAGGTCTCCCGCATGGGACACCCGGTGCTGCGGCAGAGGGCGCGCGCGGTCGAGCGGTCACAAATCAAGGATCCCCGGTTCCAGAAGTTCCTCGACGACCTGATCGACACGATGCACGAGTACCACGGCGTGGGTCTGGCGGCCCCCCAGGTGCACGAGGGCATGCGGGTCTTCGTGGCCATGATCGACGAAGGCGACGATGCCGAAGCCACGGTGATCATCAATCCGACCATCACGGTGCTCGACGACAAGATCGTCGAGGGCTGGGAGGGCTGCCTCAGCATCCCCGAGATTCGCGGGCGGGTGCCTCGCGCCCACAAGATCGTGGTCAAGGCGCACGATCGGCAGGGCCGCATCGTGGAAATCGAGGCCGAGGATTTTGCCGCGCGGGTCATCCAGCACGAAAACGATCACCTCGACGGCATGCTCTTCCTCGACCGGATGGCGTCGATGGCCACGCTCTCCTACCTGGACGAGTACTCGCGCTATCACGCGAAAGACAGTGACGACTAGATGAAACGGCTCAGGCGCGTAGCCGTCGTCCTGGCCGTGCTGGGGCTGTTGACATGGTTCTGGCGGCGCGACGCCGCTGGCCCGGGCGAACTGGCGTATCGCGGCACGGTCCAGGCTCCCACCTGGGTGTCGGACGGCCCGGGTGTGCTCATCGACAACGCGCATTGGAATAGCGCCACTGGCGCTGCGGGCCTCGTGGCCTTTGCGGGACTGCTTGCGGCTGACGGCTATGTGGTGCTGCCAGGCGCCAACGCCACGCGCGCCGAGACGCTGGTGGACGCGCGCGTGGCCGTCGTCGCCAACCCTCGGGGCATGAGCGGCGTGGCGCGGCAGCTGGCCGACCGTGTGCACCTGTCGCACTTGCCGATGTTCGACGACGACGCCCTGATGACGCAAGAGATCGAGACCACGATCCAGTGGATCGAAAACGGCGGCTCGATGCTGCTGGCGGTCGATGAGGATCCCATTGCCCGCGGCAGCAAAGGCCTGGCAGAGCGTCTGGGCGTGGGCCTGCGAGGCCAGCTGGTCGTCGACACGGGACACTCCGAGCCCCGGTTCCCCGAGCGTCTCGTGTTCTCTCGCGAGAACGGACTGATTGGGGCCCATCAGGTCATGGACGGCTTTCCCGATGCGCCGCCGGTCAACCGCGTGGTGACGTTTGGCGGCCAGGCGCTCGTGCCACCCGCCGGCGCGGCCACCCTGTTGGCCCTGAGCGCCTCGGCTACCGAGGTGGCTCGCAAGGGCGACCCGGCCTCGAGCGGCGCGTCGGTGGGCGGCCTGGCCCAGGCCGTCGCGTTCGAGCGCGGGCGGGGCCGGGTCGTGGTGATTGGTGACGTGGCGCTCCTTACGATGTCGGAAGTAGGCGATGGGCAGCCGACCGGGCTCTCGTGGGCCGGTACCAACAACGAGCGGTTCGTGCGCTACGTGATGCGGTGGCTGTCGAGGCGCGACGAGCGGCGCTAGACGGCGTCCCTGATCGCGAGAGCTACTAGAATAGGCAGTTCATGTCATCGCTGGCCCTTGCCACCGACGCCCCCAAGGTCACCCTGCGCAGCGCTCCGGCAGTGCCCTACGACGGGGCCATTGCCGCCGCCCGCACCTGCTATTCGCCGCGCGTCATCGGCACGACCGAGATCACCGACAAGCAGCGCGATTCGATCGGGCCGCTCACCTTCGAGGGCGGCCACCACACGGTGTTCCAGCACGCGCACTTCGAGTTCGGGCTCGAGAACATCTCGCGGCAGTTCGTGTGGAGCGTGCTGCACGCCTATCCCTTCTACAACTCGGAGCAGTCCAGCCAGCGCTACGTGAAGCTGAAGGAGCCACGCGCCTTCATGCCGCCGCTCGATGGTGAGGCCCGGCGAGTCTACGAGCAGGCCGTGCTCGCCGCGTGGGACTACTACGCGGAGCTGTCGGCGCTGCTCAAGGACGACGCGTGGGCCATCCTGAAGGAGCTGCGCTACCTGCGACCGACCAACAACGCCGAGCGGCACAAGGCGGTCGAGCGCGAGGCCGAGAAGAAGGCCATCGAGACGGCGCGCTACGTGATCCCGATTGCGGCCTTCACGTCGATGGTGCACACCGTGTCGGGCCTGGTGCTCCATCGATTGCACCGCATGCTGCACGCCGGCGACACGCCCTACGAGGCTCGCGTCGTGATTGGCCAGATGGTCGATCTCGTGAAGGCGTTCGACCCGATGTTCTTCGAGAAGGTTGGACTGGCGACACTTGGCGCCGACGAATTGCCCGAAGCGGCGTTCCCCCGCGCGCGCGCCGGTGGCGACGCTTTTGCCGCGGCGTTTGACGCACGCCTCGGCGGCCGGGTGTCGCGGCTGCGCGACTGGTCCGCGGACGCAGAAGGTGTCGTGGGCGACGCCGTGCGCGCTACCTTCGGCCTCGAGGCAGACGACTTGAGCGACGACGAGGCCATCGACCGGGTGATGAACCCGGCGCGCAATATCTACCGGGTCGACATGCTCAACGTGTCGCACCACTCGCCCATGATGCGGTCGCTTCATCATGCGGCCTACGTGTTCGAGAAGAAGCTGAGCCACACCGCCGACTCGCAGGACCAGCGCCACCGCATGGTGCCGGCCTCGCGTCCGCTCATGACCTTCGCCGACACGACGGCGCCGGACGTGGTCACGCCGCGGCTCATCCGCCAGA
>JANNEJ010000734.1:0-3775 GCA_031378585.1 Acidobacteriota bacterium
GGTAGGCGACGTGCGACTCGTGACCTCCACTTTACCGAGCGGGACGGGCTGGACGCCGCCGCTGCCCTTGGGCGCGGTCGTGCCAGGCCGCGGGTTCGGGGTGGAAGGCGGCGCTCATCTCCTGGTCGGCCCGGGCCGGCACCGCCGGCTAGGAGTGGGCGTGACGGGTCTCGTCGCGCAAGGTCGCGCCACAGGGCTCGAGCCAGCGCCCACCGTGACCACGCGGTTCTTCGCGGCCGCCCCCCACGTGTCGGTGAACTTCGGTCACGGACTGGGCTGGAGCCACCTCAGCCTGGGCGTCGGCCTGGCCAAAGTCGCGTCCGATTACGCCGGTGGAAGCGCCGAGCCTTCGGATTGGGGCACGGCCATTCACTACGGCGGAGGCGCGCGCTGGTTCGTGGGCGAGCACCTGGCGGTGAGCCTTGACTTGCGATTCTGGGCGCTCACCCCCCGTCCGGCGTCAGGGACTCGGCCGAGCGCGCCGGCGACGACACGTGTCGCGCTCGGCGCCGGGGTGGCGTTCCGCTAAGAGCGCCACGACCGGGTCGCCGCACCGGTCTGCGCGCCGCCGCGTGCCCGGATGGTAGAATGGGCCACTGAGCGGGAGTAACTCAGTTGGTAGAGTGTCAGCTTCCCAAGCTGAATGTCGCGGGTTCGATCCCCGTCTCCCGCTCCATCCGCCTACGCGCGCGAAGCGCGCTACGGCGCGGTGCCTCGCCGCAGCCCGAAGGGCGAAGGCTGGCCTCTTCCTGCAAGGTCGATGGTGCCACCCTTTCGAACCCGGTCCGGCCGCCGGCATGGATACGAGGGCACCGGCACACGCCGCCCTGAAGGCCACACTCGCCAGCGGCGTCCATATTGGCGCATCGGCGGGCCGCTGCGCTGGCCGCGCCGCGCCGCCGCCCACCTTGTGCGGGGACGGCGGGCATGCGCGTCGAGGTTGACCGCGCGCAACCGCAAGCTATTGCCCACCACGCTCACGGAACTCACCGCCATGGCGGCGCTGGCCAGCACGGGACTGAGCAGGATGCCGAACCAGGGATAGAGCAGCCCTGCGGCCACGGGAATGCCGATCACGTTGTACACGAAAGCCCAGAACAGATTCTGGCGCATCACACGCATGGTGTGACGCGAGAGTTCGATGGCACGGGCGACGCCGTGGATGTCCGAGCGCATCAGCACGATGTCGGCGGCCTCAACCGCCACGTCAGTACCCGACGCGAGCGCGATACCCACATCAGCCTGCGCGAGCGCGGGCGCGTCGTTGATGCCGTCACCCACCATAGCCACCACGTATCCGGCGGTCTGCAACCTGGCAACCTCGTCACGCTTGCCAGCGGGCAGTACTTCGGCGACGACCTCGGTGATGCCCATCTGGGCCGCCACGGCCAGTGCGGCACCGCGCCGGTCGCCAGTCAGCAACACGGGCGTCAGACCGAGTGCGCGCACGCGGTCCAGCGCCGCGGCGGCATCCCCCCGCACCGGATCGGCAAGCAACACGACCCCCACCGCCACGCCGTCGGCGCTCACGTGCACCTCGGTGGCGGGCGAGTCAGCGGCCAACGAGGCCACCGCCTCGCGAGTGCCGCCCACGTAGTCCGCACGGCCCACGCGCACCAGCACTCCAGCCACGGCCCCAGACGCCCCGCGGCCCGGCTCGCTCGCGAATTCCGTCGGCGCCGTCACGACGAGTCCGTGGGTCACGGCGTGCGCCACGATCGCCGAGGACAACGGGTGTTCGGAACGGGAGCCCACTGCCGCGGCCCATTGCACGACCTGCGCCGCAGTCACGTCAGGCGCCAGCACGCGCACCGCAGAGACCGTGGGCCGGCCTTCGGTGAGCGTACCGGTCTTATCGAATACGACTGCGGTGACCTCACCGGCCCGCTGCAGTGCCTCTCCGCCCTTGATGAGCACGCCCATCTCCGCGCCGCGGCCGGTGGCCACCATCACGGCCGTGGGCACGGCCAGGCCCATGGCGCACGGGCACGCGATGATGAGCACGGCCACGCCGTTGGCGAAGGCACGCACCGCGCCGGCCTCGCCGCCAAAGAGCCACCAGCCGGCCACGGTGAGTACTGCCAGCGCCGCCACAACCGGCACGAACACCGCTGCCACGCGGTCCGCCAGGTGCTGAATGGGCGCGCGCGACGCCTGGGCGTCCTGCATGAGCCTGACGATCTGCGCCAGTACCGTGGAAGCGCCCACGGCCGTCGTGCGCACCACGATCCCGCCCGCGCCGTTCACGGTGCCGCCTACGACCCGGTCGGCCGAGCGCTTTACGACCGGCACCGGCTCGCCGGTCAGCATCGACTCGTCCACGGGAGATATGCCCTCGACGACCACGCCGTCCACCGCAAGGCGTTCGCCCGGACGCACGACCACGAGGTCGCCGACGCGCACCTGGGCCACGGGCCGGTCGGTATCGACGCCGTCTGCTCGCACCAACGCCGTAACCGGCTGTAGCGCCACCAGGCGGCCGATCGCGCGCGTGGCCTGATGCTTCGCCCGCGCCTCGAGCGCGCGGCCCACGAGCACGAGCGCGATGATGAACAGGACCGCCTCGTAGTACACGTCTGGCGCCACCCCATTGGCGATGAAGAGGCCGGGGGCGATGGTGGCCACAAGCGAGTAGAGAAACGCTGCCCCGGTGCCAAGAGCCACCAGCGAGTTCATGTCGGAGGTGCCGTGGCGAAGGTTCTTCCAGGCCCGCACGTAGAACTCGCGGCCCGCCCACGTCATCACGGCGGCCGTGCCCAGCGTGAGTGTCCAGTTGATCACGCCGGGTGGGACGGCGTAGAGCCACGGCATCCACGCCTGCAGCGGCGGCCCCATTCGGGTCATGACCCATTGCATGAACGGGTCGGGGGCCAAGGCGTGCCCGTGCGCGCCGGCCACCGGCGCCATGACCGGCACGCCGAGCACCATGGCGAGCACGCCCGCGATGAGGCTCACACCGGCCTTGAGCCACGCCGCGCCGTCGGCATGAGGAGCGGCCGCCGCGTGTGCGGCGGGCGCGCCGAAGGCGTCGTCGTCAGCCGGCAGGTCGGCCTCGTAGCCGATGTCGCGCACGGCCTCGAGCAAGCCGGTGATTGGCACGACCGCTGGGTCGAAGGTGACCGTTGCGGCATGCAGCATCAAGTTGACGCGCGCTTCTCGCACCCCTGGCGTGCGGCTCAGGCTGCGCTCGACGGCAGATTGACACGCCGCGCACGTCATCCCTCTGACCGGGAGCGTCACGCGTAGAAGGGACGGGGACGGGGACGGCGGCATCTGTATGATCTCGTAATCGTGCGACCGGGTGATCTGATGTGACGAACTCTCGACCCCGTGACCTCGCTGGCGACCGCGAACTCGTCACTTCGCTACGTCACCAGATCAGATCATCCGATCGCCATGTCACCACATCACCAGACCACCCGAAGCGCCTATCCTCGGATGATGTCCAGCACTTGATCGCGGCGCTGCTCCATGACCTCCGGTGTCATGCCTTCGAGATTCAGGCGCAGCAGTGGCTCGGTGTTCGACGCGCGCACGTTGAAGTGCCAGTCGTCGAACTCTACTGAGATGCCGTCGAGTCGATAGACGTGTCCGTGGCCGAATTCCTTGGCCAGCCGCTCGATCTTCTCTGGCACGACGGCCATACTCGAGACCTTGGTGTTGATCTCGCCCGAGATGAAGTACCGCTCGCGCAGCGGCGCCAACAGGTCGCGTAACGACTTGCCCTTGCGCGACATCAGCTCGAGGATCAGCAGCGCCGGGATGAAGCCGTTGT
>JANNEJ010000186.1:0-1505 GCA_031378585.1 Acidobacteriota bacterium
GGCGTCACGCCCTGGATGGCCGGTTCCACCCTCACGGTGCCGTCGGCCTGGACCACGAAGTCGATTCTGTCGCCGGGCTCGACGCGGAGGCGTTCGCGAATGGCCTTGGGAATGGTGGTCTGGCCCTTGGCGGTGATGAGCGCACTTGGCATTCCTTACCTCGTGTCAGATTCCTTACTGGCCAGCTTAGCATGGCCTGCAGCTTGCCTCAGCGCTACCTTTTCGCGTCAGGATTCCAGTTCAAAATCAACGTGATCGGCGCGGCGGCGTCTGCCACCGGCTGGTTGATCAGGAACCGGCCGTCGCGCGCAACCGCGTACTGCGGCCGGACTGTCGCCACGGTCCCGCCGTCCACGATGCGCGTCGGAAACAGCGCCACCGTTGTACCGGCCTCGAACGACGTGCCCGCGGCCCTGACCGGCACAGCCATCATCGTGGCATCGGGCGCCAGGAAGTAGAGCTCCTGGCCGTCGGCGCGCCAGCGGGGCGCGACGCCGCCCGCGGTCGACACCTGCCATTTGCCGCGCGCGTCTGGGAAGGGCTGCACCACGATCTCGAAGCGGCCCGACTCGTTGCTCTGATAGGCCACCGAGCGCCCGTCCGGCGAGAACTGCGCCAGTACCTCGTGAGCGGGCGTATTCGCGACGACGCGCGGCGTCAGGTCGGGGCTGGTCATGTCGAGCGCCCACAGGTCGCGTCCGGTGGTCGGGTGGACCTCGTAGTACAGCAGCCACCGACCGTCCCTCGACCATTCCTGCGGAAACACTTGGTTGGGCGAGTCCACCAGCCGGGCCTCGGCGTCCGCCCCGTTCGACGCCTTGACGTACAGATTGAAGAGGCCGGTGCGGTTCGACGCGAAGGCGAGCCGCATCCCGTCCGGCGACCAGACGGCACCGACCTCAGCGGCCGCATCGAAGGTCAGGCGCGTCATCCCGCTGCGGAGGAGATCCCGCAGCCAGAGGTCTATGTTGCCCTGCACCGAGCGCCACAACGCCACGCGCCGGCCGTCAGGTGACAGTTCGGGACCGAGCATGGAGTTGGCGTCTGGCTCGCCCGCCACACCCACGGCTGTGCCCGTCCGGTCGACCCACGTGAACTGTCGCGCTGCGCCACTGCCGGCGCGATAGGCGACGAGGCCCCCGCCTGACACGGCGAAGCCCCCGCGGCCGGCATCCGGGTCCTCGCCGACGCGATCGGCCAGCGTGACGGGATCGCCCGTCAACACCCGGCCGGCGAGGTCCAGCCGGCGCGCCACGAGCGTCCCCTGTCGCACGAAGACCACCCGGTCCGGCGGCAGGAACACGCCCCCGGAGCCCGCGGCCGTCAACCGCGCGGGCGCGCCGCCGTCGAGTGACCCCAAGTAAATCCCGGCCGCCTCCTGTGTGCCCGACGCGTGGAACAGAAAATGCCGACCGTCGGGGAGGAACTGCGGGAGGCGATGGGCCACCTGGTGTGGCGGATCGAGCTCGGTCGCCGCCATCGGCTCGCCCCCCGTGGCCGCGACG
>JANNEJ010000793.1:0-3013 GCA_031378585.1 Acidobacteriota bacterium
CCGCCCTGGTACGCGAGGCGGTTGCGCGCTTCGCGCTCGAAAGCGTGATCCCCCTGCCGCACGGGGACAGCGGCTCGACGGTGGCGCGCCAGCCGGCCTCGGTGCGCGAACTGCGCCTGATGGATGCCGTGGAACTGGCCCTCGCGCAAAACCTCGACATCGCCGTGGAACGGCTGAATCCCCAGGCCGCCGACTACCAGCTGGCGGGACTCCGAAACAATTTTCTCCCCGTCGCCAGCTCGAACATTGGCCAGCGCGCCCAGGTGATCGCGCCGACCAACCAGTTGAACGGCGGTCAGCGCGTCACCAATGACACCAGCACGTACAACTTCGGGGTGACGCAGCTCTCCCCCTGGGGCGGCGGTGCGCTCGGTCTGACGTTCAACAACAGCCGATTGTCCACGTCGAACATCTTCGCCAACTTCAACCCGACGTATACGACCACGCTCACCGCCACCTATACGCAGCCATTGCTGCGCGGCTTCGGGCTCGACAGTCTTCGCCAGCAGATTGCCGTCACCCAGGTGAACCGGGACATCGCGGCCGAACAACTGCGCGGCACGATCGCCACGACCGTGGCAAACGTGCGAAACGCCTATTGGGACCTTGCCTACGCGGCAGCAGTCGTCGACGTCGCGAGGCGGTCACTGGCGCTGGCCGAAAGCCTGGTGGCCGACAATCAGGCCAGGGTCGAGGTCGGCACACTGGCCCCGATTGATGTCGTGCAGGCCGAGGCCGAGGCGGCCAACCGGCGGCAAACACTCGCGCAGGTCGAAGCCACGTGGGCCACTGCGCAGCTGTCATTGAAGCGTTTTCTCGTCACCGGCACGAGCGATCCGCTGTGGACCCTGGAACTGCGCGCAGTGGACCTTCCGCAACTCGACTTCCCGCCGCTCGACCTCGAAGGGGCCGTGCGCACCGCGCTCGAACGGCGAACCGATCTCGTGACCGCACGAAAGAACCTGGAGAGCAACGACATCACGCTGCGATTCTGGCGCAACGAGGCACTGCCGGATGTCGACCTGCAGGCGGTCTACGGCGCGCAGGGCATCGGCGGTACGGGCTTCATCCGCCAGGGCACCGGGCTTGGCAGCGTCATCGTCGGCACGATCCCCGGCGGCTATTCTGACGCGTTGTCCCTCATGCGTTCCCGGGACTTCCCCACCTGGAACCTCGCACTCAACGTGTCGTATCCCATCGGCGGCAACGCGGCCCAGGCGCAGGTGGCACGCACGCGAGTGCTCCGGACCCAGCAGAACACGCGGCTGCGCGCGCTCGAGTTGCAGATCGCGACCGAAGTCACGAACGCGGCACTGCAAGCGCAGGCCAACGTGCGGCGGGTCGAAGCGGCGCGGGCGGCCAGGGCGTTTGCCGAGCGCCGGCTCGATGCCGAGCAGAGCAAGTTCGAAGTGGGCCTGTCCACGAGCTACTTCGTCGTGCAGGCGCAACGCGACCTGGCCGATGCGCAGAACGCCGAACTTCGAGCGCTCACGGACCTTCAGAAGGCCCTCGTGACATTCGAGCGCGCTCAGGAGTCGCCTGCCTTCGGCGGCGGCTTCGGTGGACAAGGCGGCGGAATTCAGTAGGCAGGTGTCCACACTGCGGTGGGGACGGACGTGGTGAGAATTCGGCCGAACGGACGGGATATGCGGATGACGGCAAGACAGAGATTCATGGGCGCGGCCATCGTCGTGACGGTAACGATGACCGCGGGCTGCTCGAAAGAGCCAGCCCAAGGCGGCGGCTCCCAGGCGGGAGCGCCTGGAGCATCCGGCGCACAGGGCGGCGGGCCGGGCGCGGCAGCGGGTGGTGGTGGTCAGCGGGGCCAGGGGGGACCAGGTGGCCCGGGCGGCGGACGGCCCGGTGGCGGCGGATTTGGCGGCGGCGGGTTCCGCCCGCCCATGAGTGTCGAGGTCGGCAAGCCCACGACCGGCGATATCTCCGCCCAGCTGAACATCGTGGGCAACCTGATTGGCGAAGCCACCGTCGACGTCGTGCCACGTACTGCGGGTCGCCTCGTCTCGGTGAATGTGAAGCTCGGCGATCGCGTGGCTCGAGGCCAGCTGATTGCCAAGATCGAGGACCAGGAGGTCAACGAGCAGGTCAAGCAGGCCGAAGCGTCGTACGCCGTGGCGCAGGCCACGATTCGGCAGCGAGAGGCCGACCTGAAGTTTTCCGAGATCAACCTCGAGCGCTCCAAGAATCTGTTCCAACGCCAGCTCCTGCCGCGCCAGTCGCTCGACGACGCGGAAGCGCGCCAGTCGGCTTCAGCCGCCCAGCTCGACCTTTCACGGGCGCAGTTCTCCCAGGCGGAAGCTCGGCTGGAAGAGCTGCGGATCGCGAAAGGCAACACGAGCATCGTGTCGCCGGTGAACGGCTTCGTTGGCAAGCGCAATGCCGACCCTGGTGCGTGGGCCTCGTCGCAGACCCCGGTCGTGTCGGTCGTCGACATCAGTTCGGTGCGCCTCGTCGCCAACGTGGTCGAGCGCGATCTGCGCCTGGTCAATGCCGGTGATCCGGCGCAGGTTGAAGTCGACGCCTTTCCTGGCGAGTCGTTCAAGGGCCGAATTGCCCGGGTCGCGCCCGTGCTCGATCCCGCGACCCGCACCGCCGAGATCGAGATCGAAGTGCCCAATGCCGGCTTCCGTCTCAAGCCAGGGATGTACGCGCGTATGAGCGTGACGATCGAAAGCCGCACGGGGGCCACGCTCGTGCCGAAGTCCTCGATTGTCGACTACGACGGCAAGCGCGGGGTGTTCACGATGACGTCGGACAACAAAGCGCAGTTTGGGCCCATCGAAATCGGAATTGAAGACGAGAATCGCGTCGAGGCCCGCAGCGGAGTCGCACCCAGCGACACGTTCGTCACTGGCGGCGCCTCCTCGCTCCGCAACGGCGACACACTGGTCCTGGCCGGCCAGCGCGGCGCCCCAGGCGGCGGCCCAGCTGGCCGAGCCGGCGGTCGGCCTGGCGCCGCTCCGGGCGAGCAGCCACGCGGCCCCGGCGCACCGGC
>JANNEJ010000801.1:0-24468 GCA_031378585.1 Acidobacteriota bacterium
GTCGATGGTCTTCACGCGGCCTTCACCAGCGGCTTCGAGCCACCCGCATCGTCCTCGTCCGCGCGTCGCCCGCGCGGTCGCGCCGGCGGTGTGCCCCGGTTGGCCGTCGCGTGGGCCCGCGTCGGTCGTCGGCGGGTGCGGCTTGGCCCCGGGCGCGCCAATGCGCGCGTGAATCCGCTGTGGGAAGCGGTGCCAAGGCGGGAAACCCGCCAGGGGGTGGGCCAGGGTCTGATTAATGGGCGTTCTGTCACCCCAGACCCCTGACGGTCCGGTCACCGAGGGGTCCAGAAGAAGAGTGTCATGTTCGCGAGGTCGTCCAGAGTCATGCCCGGAACCTCTGCCAGGTCGTACTTGCCAACGTAGGCCGCGAGCATCTCCTTGCGCGCCGGGAAGTCGAGTACCTCACGAGCCTTGACCTCGAAGGCCGCATCGCCGATGCGCACCGTCGCATGGGGATTGGCTCGGACGCGCCGGCCCCAGTAGCCGCCGGGCTGGGTGGCGGTGATCACGCCGTTTGGCGTACCCACGAACCAGATGTTGACCACGAACGGCGGAAAGCCGTCCGGCTCGAGTTGCATCTCCCGCGTGCCGTTCACCGTGCTCCAGTCGCCCGGCGCTGCGGTCAGCGTGCCGCCGAGCCAAACACCCGGTGTGCCGTGGTATGGGGTAACGACGACGAACACGACCGCGCCGATCGCGAGCACCGCGCCAAGCGCGATACCCGCCTTCCTCGCCATACCCGCCATGGTGCTACCCTCTCGTGCGACCTGGGCCGCGTGATGTCTACTTCTTCGTCGGCTCGAAGCGATAGCCTAGGCAACTGATCGGCCCGTCGAGTTCGCTCAGGATGTAGCAGGTTTCGGTGACGTAATCGTGAGTGAGCGCGCTCGTTTCGGGCTTGGCTCGGTGCAGCATCGCCACCGAGGCCTTGCCGCCGAGCACGTCGGCCAGCTTCCTGATGGATGCTCGTCTTGCCGACCCCGCACCGGGCTCCAAATGGGTCTAGGTGATGCGTTGGTGTGATGTTGATGCTACGATGCTCCCATGCGCACCACCGTCAATCTCGATGAGGATGCCTTGATCGCGGCGCGCCAGGTGGCCCAGCGAGAGCGGATCTCGCTAGGCCAAGCCGTATCCGAGCTCGTTCGCCGTGGGGCAACGGCTGGCGACCTGTCAGCTGCCGCCCGGCCGCGCGCACAGCTGAGGGGTCGGTTTGCGCTGCTGCCCGCGCGCGGCGAGGTGGTCACGACTGCGCACGTGCGCGAGTTGATGGAGCGCGAAGGCATCTGAGCATGCGTGCGCTGCTCGATGTCAACGTCTGGGTCGCCCTCTTCGACGATGCCCATCAGTTCTCGGCGCGGGCCAATACCTTCATCGACGCCCGCGACACCAAGATCGCCAGTTGCCCGATGGTGGAGAACGCCGTGATCCGGGTGATGAGCCTGCCTTCCTACGGCCGCGCCGGCGGGCTGCCGATGCAACGGGTCCGCGCACGCCTCAGCGAAGCCTGCGGCGCGCTCGACCACCAGTTCTGGCCCGATGACATCACCCTGCGCGACGACGCCCGCGTCGACTTCTCGCGGGTCCAGGGCCACAACCAGATCACCGACCTGTACTTGCTCGCGCTGGCTGTGCACCATGGCGGACGGCTCGTCACGTTCGACCAGGCGATCTCGCTGCGCAGCGTGCGGGGCGCCACGCCGCGTCACCAGCCTCTTCTCGGACGTCGAAGGCACCTGTCGCGCCCGGAGTGCCGCTACGCGCTGGCTCGCCGACCAGTGTGCTCGGACGATCGCGATCAGTCGATGGTCTTCACGCGGCCTTCACCGGCCGCCTCGAGCGCCGTGGTCATGCCGGCCGTCAACCCGTCGGCCGGCCGCTGCACGCCGACCAGGATGTAGCCGTCTGACACTTCCGGGTCGTAGAGCGGCGGCAGACGACGTGGCAACTTGGCGCTCACAAACAGCGTCAGCACCGTGGCCAGAATCGCGCCGAGCATCGTCATCTCGAACATCACGATCAGGTTCGGCCACGGCGCCACGATCGGCATGCCGCTGGTCTTGAGCGGCCACGATTGCTGCGTGAGGGTCGTCAACAAGTAGGCGCCGGTCAGTCCGATCACACCGCCCAGGCCTGCGATCCAGTGCATCCAGGTGGCGCTGTCCTTGTGGCTGAATTCGTACTCTTCGAATGGCTCCGACGACATCACCTGGATGTCGGCGTTGGCCACGCCGGCCGCGCGCAGGCCGTGGACAGCCCGCTGCGCGGTCTCCGGGCTGTTGTAGAGGCCGTAGATCGCGGTCATGGACGCGCCCTCCACAGGCCTTGCGCTTCCTCTTCGTCGTCCACGGGCACGGCCGGGTGCGGCTGGTTGCCCACCTTCATCTCCCAGATCGAGATGATCGGCACGAACTTCGAGAACAGCATGTAGAGCAGCGCCATGGCCGCGAAGGTGGCGACCATGATGATGATCTCCGGGGTCTGCGGGCCGTAGGTGCCCCAGCTGTAGGGCAGCTGCTTGGTCGACAGCCCAGGCACGATGATGAGGAAGCGCTCGAGCCACATCCCCACGACTACACCGCACGAGACCATCACGATGCTGGGCAGCGTCCGCAGCCGACGGAACGACAGGATGCTGACCGGAATGATGAAGTTGCAGAACACCATGGTCCAGTAGAACGGCGCGAACGCGCCGCGCTGCGTGGCCCAGAACACCGCCATCTCGGACGGCTCGTTGCCGTACCACACGGTCAGCCGCTCCGAGAATACGAAGTAGCCCCACAGCAGGCTCATGAGCAGCAGCAGCTTGGCGAGGTTGTCGAAATGCAGCGGATGCAGATAGGCATGCAGTCGCAGCGTGCGCCGCAGCACGGCCATGGCGATGATGAGCGCGGCAATGCCGCTGAAGATCGCGCCGGCCACGAAGTAGGGCCCGAAGATCGTCGAATGCCACATCGGCACATGGGCCATCGAGAAGTCGAACGACACGATGGTGTGCACCGACACCGCCACCGGGATGATGGCCACGGCCATGATCTGCATCGCCGTTTCGAGGCGGTGCCACTGCATGGTGGTGCCCTGCCAGCCCAGCGCCAACGCGCCGTAGATGCGCTGGCGCAGTCCGGTGGTGCGGTCGCGGATCAACGCGAAGTCGGGAATCATCGGCAGCAGCAGGAAGAGCAGGCTGCCGATCAGATAGGTGTTGATGGCGAAGAAGTCCCACACGAGCGGCGAGCGGAAGTTGGGCCACAGTTCGCGCGAGCTCGGGTAGGGCGCGACCCAGAAGAACAGCCACGGCTTGCCCAGGTGGACTATCGGGAAGATCGCGCCAATCATCAGCGCAAACGCGGTGATGACCTCGGCGCAGCGGGTGACCGGACGGCGCCAGCGCGCGTTGACCAGACGCAGGATCGCGGAGATCAACGTACCGGCGTGGCTGATGCCGATCCAGAACACGAAGTTGGTTTCGTAGAAGCCCCAGAACACTGGCCAGTTCACGCCGGCCACGCCCATTCCGTACCAGAGCTGATAGGCCCATGCGGCCGCGCCGCACAGCACGATCGAGGCAAGGATCAGCCCCACGCCGTAGAACCACACCGTGGTGTGGAGCAACGGCCGCACCAGGTCGTCGGCGAGCGGGTTATTGCGTGTCCGGTTCATTCCACGACTGCCGTTGCAGGTACGTAACCTTCGGTTCGGTGCCCAGGTCTTCGAGCAGCTTGGTGCCCCGGGGCGAGTGAGTGAGCCGCGCCACGCGGCTCTCGTGATCGTTCAAGTCGCCGAAGATGATGGCGCCGGCCGGGCACGACTGCGCGCACGCCGGCTGCACGTCGGCCTCGGTCACTGATCGGTCCTCGGCCTTCGCCGTGGACTTACCCGACTTGATCCGCTGCACACAGAACGTGCACTTCTCCATCACGCCCACTTCGCGCACCGACACATCGGGGTTCAACTGCAACTGCAGGGGCTTTTCCCACTGCGGGTTGAAGAAGTTGAAGAAGCGGACGTTGTAGGAACAGGCGTTGGCGCAGTAGCGCGTGCCGATGCAGCGGTTGTAGACCTGGGCATTCAGCCCTTCGTCGGTCTGATGGCTGGCATAAGTCGGGCACACGGCTTCGCACGGCGCGTTGTCGCAGTGCTGGCACATGACCGGCTTGAACTTCACTTTCACGTCTGGGAAGTCGCCCTCCCAGTAGCGTTCGACGCGCAGCCAGTGCATGGCGCGGCCGCGCGCCGCTTCGGTGGCGCCTGACGTCGGGATGTTGTTCTCGGCGTGGCAGGCGGTCACGCAGGCTTCGCAGCCCGTGCACTTGTCCAGATCCACGACCATGCCCCAGCGATGCGCCATCAGTGGCCGGTCCTCTCGAGGTTCGTGGTGAATTCCGACGCGCGGCGCCCGAGCGCCAAGGCGCGACGAGCGAGAATACCAAGCCTGTATTTGAGCGAGGAGCAACGCCGGCGGTCGGGATGCCCCGCGAGGAAGTCGCCGCGAAGATCGGGAGGACCGGCCACCTAGCCCCGTCCTTTGGTGTGGTCGGGCCGCTCGCGCGTGGCACCGGCAAACAGAATCAGGCTGCCGTCCGCGTCGGCCACCTTCGCGATCTTCACGCGCGTGGCTGCCCAGGCGAGCTGCCCCGACGCGGCCTCCGCGACGGGCGCCAGAATGGCGAGCGGATTGGACCCGCGACCGCTGGCGTAGCGCGTGAACGTGCCGTGTCCCTGTCCGGCCGGCATCGCCACCGCACCTGGACCGATGCCTGGAGAGATCACCGCCGGCGCACGCACCGACCCGTACGCCGAGGCGATTTCGACGATGTCGCCGTCTGCGATGCCAAGCTCCTGGGCCGCGCGTCCGTTGATCTCGACCCAGCTGCTCCACATGGCCGTCGTCAGCGGATCGGGCAGCTCCTGCAGCCACGGCAGATGGGCCAGCGAGCCGTCGAGCAATGCCTGCGAGGCGAACGGGAAGAACTGAAACGGGTATTCGCTCGGGTTGCCGTCGAACTCTGGAGCCCGCCATGCCGTGGGTGCCGGCACGGCAGCCGCTCGACCAGGCGCGCCCAGCGCGGCAGCGAGGGGCGACGGCTCGGGCGCGAGCGGCGTCTGCAGCATCTCTTCGAAAGTCTGCCACGGCATCGCCGGGCTGAGCGGCTGCTTCAAGCGGCGGCCGGCATCCAGCAGCACGTCAGGCATGGACCGCGTGTCGTAGAGCGGACGCATGGCGGGCGGCGCAACGGTGGCGACATGCGCTGTCGCGCCTGATTCCGGCGCCGAGTCGACCCACGATTCCAGGAACGAGTGGTCGGGCAGGATCAGGTCGGCCAACACGCTCGTGTCGTCGATGAACGATCCGAAGCTGGCAATGAACGGCACCTGTCGCAGCCACTCGCCGGCCTTCCACGCGGATGGCGCTGCAAACACCGGGTTCGCCTCGTCGAGCAGCAACAACTGCGGGGGGGCCGCGGCAAGAGCGTCGCGCAGTGAGCGTGGCGCGCGCGCGGGGGCCGCCGTCTGCGGCATGAACGACATGCCGCCTTCGGCGCCCACGCTGCCCACGAGCGCGTTCAGGGCGTTGACCGCCAGTGCCTGCGCGAGTCCGTTGGTGTGCGCCAGCGGAGCGCCGCCAATCACCGCCACGGCAGGGCCGTACTCCGCGAACTCCCGCGCCAGCCGCTCGATGCGCGCGACCGGCACGCCCGTCTCTTTGGCTGCGGCGTCGGGTGTGAACGCCGGAAGACCCGCCGACCAGCCGTCAACGAGCGCACCGGCACGGCCAGCGGCATCGCCAGGCCTGAGGCCGGCCTTCATGATGACGTGCGCCAGACCAAGCGCCAGCGCGCCTTCGGTGCCCGGCCGTACGGCCAGCCACTCGTCGGCGCTCGCGCCGGTCTGCGACATGCGCGGCTCGACCTGCACGAACTTCGGCCGCACGCCCCCACGGCCCTGACGCATCGCGCCATACGCTACGCTGTGGGCCAGGGGCGAGTTCCAGGTGCCCAGGAAGTCGGCGCCGAAGTTGACGAGATACCGCGTGCGCGCCAGATCAAAGGTCGGCAACTGGTGGCGGCCGAAGCTCAACTCGTTGGCATGACGCAGAACCGCGTCGTCGAAGATCTCGAACGTGAGGGGCGCAGGCGCGCCGAGCCGCCGCAGGAACTCCGACACGAGTTCGTGCCGGCGTCCACGGCGGGGTCGCGACAGGAACGCGATCTGCGCGGGACCCGCCGCAACCGCGGCGTCGAGACGCTCAACCAGCATCGCCAGCGCCTCGTCCCACGAGATCTCGGTGAACTGACCGCTGCCGCGCTCGCCGGTGCGTCGCTGCGGTGCCACGAGCCGGTCGGGGTGATAGGTGACCTGCACGCCAGCCTGGCCGCGCACGCACAGCCGGCCTTGGCTGATTGGATGCGCCGCATCGCCTTCGAGCTTCCGCACGAGGCCCATGCGCGTCACGCCGGGCTGGCCCTTGCGGAACACCTCCGCATCGCCGTCCATGACCCGGGCCGACACGCCGCAGCCTGCCGCGCAGAGCGGACACACGCTGGGCTTCCACACGGCAATGCCCGGCAGGATTTCCTCGTCAGGAATGAACCGGACGATCTGATTCTCGGGATTGCCACAACTGGCCAGCGCCGCGGTCGTGCCGGTGATGGCGGTGACCTTGATAAACCGCCGGCGGTCCATGGTGTTCATTTCGGGGTGGCCTGGCTCAGTAGTGGCACGTGAGGCAGTCGTTCGACGCCTGCTTCTGTTTGTGACAGTTCACGCAGAAGGCCATGTCCATGTCGACGGCCCGCACGGCCACGGTCTGCTCGGCCTGGTTGCCATGACACGTCGAACACGGGGTGCCGGCCTTGATGTGCGGGGCGTGCTCGAAGCGCACGTGGGCCTCGCGCGTGAACCCATAGACGCGCTGCCACTGCAGGTCCAGCCCCTTCTCGTAGGTCGCGGTCAACTGCTTGATGAGCGGTGCGTCGGTGGCCACCTGCGAGTGGCAGATCATGCAGGTGTTGATCGACGGAAACCCGGCGCGCGGGCTGCGTTCGACGCCCTCATGGCAGTCGGTGCACACCAGTTCCTTGTCGAGATGGATCTTGTGGCTGAACGGGAACGGCTGCTGCGGCTCTTTGCGCACGCCGAAGTGCGAGCGCACGCCCTCTCCGAAGGTGCGGTTCGCCGGCGTGTAGACCGAGGGCGTGCCCCAGCGCGACGGCTGGGCCATGCGTTCGGCCTGCACCTGCTCGGAGCGGCTGGACCAACCACTGCACCCGGCCGCCACGGCCGACAGCAACCCGACCAGAGCCCAGGCGAACCCGGAGCTCTTACTTCTGGACACTGCCGAGGCTGCGGACGTAGTTGACGAGATGCCAGGTGTCCTGGTCGGTCAGCTTGCCCTTGAGGCCCTTCATCAGGTACTCGGGTCCCGCGCCTTCTTGAATGACCACGAAGATCTCGCCGTCGCTGCCGCCGCGGTCCCAGGTGGCGTCGGCGAGGTTGGACGGCTTCATGGTCTTGGGCGCCGACGGGCTGTCGCCTTTGCCGGTGGCACCATGACAAAAGCGGCAGTACTTCTGGAAGACCGCCTGCCCGGACGCCATCGACGCGGCACTGGACGGCACTGGATTCTTCAGCTTGGCGGCCACGGCTCTGGATGTCGTCTGCTCGCCGGCGGCAGACAGACTCGTGGCCAACATCAGGCACAGCACCGACAGACTTGCGACGAAACTTCGCTGACCCATCTCAGATATGACTCCTCGCGTGGCGTTCGCGATATTCGTGACCCGTAGGCAATCAATGACTATTTGAGATTGACGGCAGCCAGACGGCCTCGCATCGTCACATACCCACACATCGAAATGCAATCGAACGTCTTCGCCCGTTGGCCTCGCGCCAAAGCGGCCGCGGGCCGCGCCGTCAGGAACGCGCTTTGCTGAGTACCCAGGTCGTCATGCAGCGCTGGTCCTGGACGATCGTCGTCTTCAACGGGTCCAGCTGGTGCCCACCGAGCCGCGCCGTGAGATTCATCAGACGTGCCTGGTCGACGAGATACCAGTCCGCGCCGTCGGGCAGCTGGAAACGCCCGCCGCCGAGCGGCCGCATGCGGTGTTCCATGCCGATCGTCGACGACAGCCGGCAGAACAAGAGACCGCCGGGCTTCAGCACCCGCCACATCTCGAGCACCATCGCATCGAAGTGCTGGTCGTCGCGGGCAAAGTGCAGCACGGAGTTGCTGACGACGACGTCCATGGCCAGGTCGGCAAACGGCAGGCGCTCGATCAGGTCCACCCCGAAGCGGTCCGGCGCCAGCCACGGCGCCAGCGTGGCGGCCAACGCCCGCGCCGCGGCCACCGCGGCCGGGTCCCGGTCGGTGGCCCACAGATCGAAGCCCTCACGCAGCATGTAGACCAGGTTGCGACCGGTGCCGCATCCCGCGTCGAGCACCTTCATGCCCTTGACGATGCGCCCGCGCAGCAGTTGGTCGAACAGGTAGATGTCGATGTGATCGAACTGGTCGAGCAGCGTCCCGGGGCCGGCCGTCACGGTGCGTTCCTGCTACTTTCCGGGCGTGTAGGTCTTCTCGGTGTGGCCCTCGAGCTGCTTCGGGTAGAAGTAGACCTCGCGCAGGTTGCCGGTCGCATAGCGCTCAGCCTGGTCGTTGAAGTGCTTGGAGCTCGGGTCGCTGCTGAGACCGCCAGCCGTAATCGCCCGGGCGCGCACGCCGTCCTTGCCGAATTCCACCGCGGCCACGAAGCTATTGCCGCTCGACCCATAGATCTTCTTGCTGCCGTTGTACGACCGCGCACCAAACGAGGCCAGCGATCCCCACCGGGCGGACGCGAAGGCCACCGGCGTGCTCGGCTGGTCGTCGGTGTAGGGGTGCGCGATGGCCGGTGAGATGCGCTGGAAGCGGTTAATCTCGCCCCAGGCCGTCTTCCACGAGCCGAAGTCGGCCGCGAGCTTGTCGGACGCTGCCGCAAGCGCCTCGAGCCGCTGCTGGCCCGTGGCCTTCGTGCGCATGAACTCGTAGACGCCCACATTGGCCGTGCGGGCAGCGGGCGCGGACTTCGACCACAGCTCCTCGCCCCAGAAGATCGCGAGCGACTGCGGCACAGAATCCACGGCCCAGCGGCGATCCCAGGTCTTCAGCAACGCAATCTGCTCGGCCAGCTTGGCCTTGAGCGGGTTCGACACGGGCGTCTGGTCCCAGGCTTTCAGCAGCAGCGGGATCTGGAGGTCGAACTCGGGCTGCTGAGTGTCGAAGCCGGCCGCAATTAGCGCGTCGATTGAGAAATCCTTCTTCTTGTCGAGCACGCGGATCGCATGGATGCCACGCGGATTCTCGCCCGCGGTGTCGAAGTAGGCTGGGAAGGCGCTCTGCTTCTTGCTGTACGCGCCCGCGGCCATGAACGGCCAGTCATTGGTGTTGTAGACCCAGCCGTTGGGCGGATTCTCCACACTGGGGCTGTCGTCGACCGCGTGCACGCCCTGCCAGTCGTTGGCCGGCACGCTGCCGTCGACCGGCTTTGACCAGTCGAGCTTTGGGTTGCGCTTGGGCACGAAGTTCGAGTGGAAGTAGGCGATGTTGCCGTCGGCATCGGCATAGAGCGTGTCGTTTGACGAGTTGGTGTGCAGCTCCATCACCTGCTTGTACTCGGCGATGTTCTTCGTCTTCGTGCGGCCGTACGACTGTTGCAGCGCCTTGAGGGGCTGCTCCATCAAGCTCACGGCCACCCACTTGCCGTCCTGCTCGCGCCCGATGGGCCCATGGTGCGTGCGGTACACCGTGAACTCTTTCGACGCCATGCCCGTGGCGGTCTTGTAGGGGATCGTGACCTTCTTGACCCGCACTTCACGTTCCTCGGCGCCGTACTTGTAGAAGGGCTTGCCGTCCTTCTGCACGATGGTCTCGAGGAACTCATCGATGTTGTCGACCCCGCTCGACGTGTGCATCCAGCCAGCCTTCTCGTTGAACCCCTGGTAGATGAAGAACTGGCCCCAGGTGAGCGCGCCGTAGGCGTTGAGGCCTTCCTGGCTCGTGACCTGCGCTTCCTCGCGGAACGAGAACGACGTGTGCGGATTGATCCAGAGCAGCGCTTTGCCGGCGGTGGTGTTGGCTGGCGCCACGGCGAAGCCGTTTGACCCGGTGGGTTCGGGCGGCACACTCATGTAGCGCGGGTCAGCCTCGACGTGCGCGAGGGCCGCGGGGTTCTTGCCGTAGAAGGCTTCCAGGCGGGCTATTGACACGCTCTCGATATCGCCGCCGATGCTGCCTTCGCTGAAGCTGAGCGCCATCCACGGTTCAAACGTCGCGATCACGCGCGGCTTCACGTCGGGATGGGTGTGCAGGTAGTAGTTCAGGCCCTCGGCCCAGGCGGTCATGAGCGCCTTCAGGGAATCGGGCGCCTTCTCGTATTCCGCCTTCAGCTCGACGGGGTCGATGAAGAGCTTCATCCGCAAGTCGCGGTAGATCTCTTTTTCGCCTTCCGCCTCGGCCAGGCGGCCCATGGCGTTGATGAAATTCGTCTCGACCCGGTTGAAGTCGTCTTCCGCCTGCGCGTACATCAGACCGAACACCACATCCGCGTCGGTCTTGCCAGAGATATGGGGCACGCCCCAGTCGTCGCGCACGATGGTGATACCCGCGGCGCGGGTTTGCCAGGCGGCCACCTCGGGGCTAACGGCCGGCGGAGGCGGCGGCGCAGCCTTGCAGGAGAGGCCGGCGACGAGCAGGGCGACGAGGGCAATGCGCTTCATGGGTGCTCCGTATGCTCGGCGGCGCGCGAACCGCGCCGGGACGGAACGAATTGTGGCACAGATGCCGGGCGCCGTCAGGGTCGGTTAGGGGCCGAGCCACGTGGCGCGAGCGCGCCCAGGCGCGCCTCAGGGACGCGAAGGAGCGGGAGCTGCCGCGCCCTAGCGCAGCGACGGCGGCATGTACGGCAGGCCGCGCGTACCGTAGTCCATGAACATCTCGGCAAACAGAATCGCCACGAAGAAGAAGCTCATGACCACCGTGATCTTCGTGAGGCGGCTGCTGTACTTCACGTGCATGAAATACAGAATGACGAGCGTGGCCTTGATGACCGCGATGGTCAGGGCCACGACCGGGTTCAGTGAGCCAAGATTGATGAAGGCGGCGCCAACCGTGATGGCGCTGAGCACCATCAGCATGCCAAAGATGCCGAAGTAGACCTTGAGGGGCGAGACGTGAACAGACATTGATCGACTCCCAGCTCAGGTGGCCGTTGGTCAGGCCACCTGGCCGCCCCGCGAAGCGGGGCAAAGAAACACTGCCCTAGCGAAGCCCCGCCGAACCGTGGTTGACATGTGGCGGCGCTTCGCTAGTTGTGGCGTTCCACGAGGTAGAGCAGCGGGAACAGGAAGATCCACACGATGTCGACGAAGTGCCAATACAGGCCGGTCATCTCGACCGGTGCATGCCATTCGCTGTCGAAGCGGCCCTTGTGCGCCATCCACGTGATGATGAACAGAATGACGATGCCCACGATCATGTGCAGCGCGTGCAGCCCGGTCATCACGAAGTAGAGGCTGAAGAAGAGCTGCGTGGTGCGCTGCAGTTCGTCTGGGCCCATCGTGGCGACGGCATGGCCCTCGCCGGCCGCTGGTGCTTCGTGGGCCTCTCCGGGAGCGGGCTCGTGCGCGAACTGGAAGCTCGCGCCCGGCACGTGATTATGAGCGAACTTGTCGGCGTACTCGTAGACCTTGATGCCGAGGAACACGCTGCCGAGCACAATCGTGGCCAGCAGCCAGTTGACGGTGGCCTTGCGCTGGTTGGTCTGCGAGGCCCGCACCGACAGTGCCATCGTCAGCGAACTGGCAATGAGCACCACGGTGTTGATCAAACCTGGCAGAATCTCAATCGACTTGCTGGCGGCGGCAAACGCCTCGTAGTACCACGAGCGGTAGAGTGTGTAGGCGAAGAACAGGCCGCCGAAGAACAGCACTTCGGTGAGCAGGAAGACCCACATGCCGAGCACGCCAGCTTCGCGCTGCTGCGACATCGTCTCGAAGTGATGCTGCAGCGCGGGGTGGTGCGCGTGGCTGTGACCAAGCGCAAGGCCGTGCCCATCCGCATGCGGGTGGGCGGCAGCGTGAACGTGGGCGTCAGACAAGCTTGGCCTCCCGGATCACCTTCGGGGTGTATTCATACGCTTCAGGGATATCCGTCGGCACCTCGACGAAGTTCTCGGTGAGCGGCGGCGACTGCGTACGCCATTCGAGACCAGACGCGCCCCACGGATTGTTGCCGGCAACCTCGCCGTACTTCAACGAGTAGGCGAAGTAGATCGCCGGCAGCAGGTAGCCCAGGCCGAGAATCGACGCGCCGGCCGACGACAACACGTTCAGCACCTGGAACTCGTCGGGATACATGTGATACCGGCGCGGCATCCCCATGTAGCCGAGCAGGAACTGCGGGAAGAACGTCAAGTTGAACCCTGCGAACACGAGGATCGCGCTGATGCGCGACCAGAACTCGGAATACATCCGGCCGAAGATCTTCGGCCACCAGAAGTGCAGGCCGCCCAGATACCCCATGATGGCGCCGCCCACCATGATGTAGTGGAAGTGCGCCACGACGAAGTAGGTGTCGTGCAGGTGGATGTCGGTGCCGAGCGTTGCCAGGAACAAGCCCGTCAGCCCGCCAATCAGGAACAACCCGAAGAAGCCGTAGACGTAGAGCATCGGCGTCTCGAAGCTGATCGAGCCGCGGTGCATCGTGGCCGCCCAGTTGAACACCTTCACGGCCGACGGGATGGCGACCGAGAAGCTCAGGAACGAGAACACCATCGCGGCGTAGACCGAGATGCCGGCCACGAACATGTGGTGCGCCCACACGATGAAGCCGAACACCGCGATGGCCAGCGACGAAAACGCCACGAAGCTGTAGCCGAAGATGCGCTTGCGCGAGAAGGTCGAGACCAGCTCGCTGATGACCCCGAGCGCCGGCAGGATCATGATGTAGACGGCCGGGTGCGAGTAGAACCAGAAAAGGTGCTGAAAGAGCACCGGGTCGCCGCCGCGCTGCGGGTCGAAAATGGCGAAGCCAAAGGCGCGTTCCGTGAACAGCATCACGATCGTGATGGCGATAACGGGCGTGCCCAGCACCTGAATCAGGCTGGTGGCGTAGTGCGCCCACACGAAGAGCGGTAGCTTGAACCAGTGCAGGCCGGGCGCACGCATCCGGTGCACGGTGACGATGAAGTTGAGGCCGGTCAGAATGGACGAGAAGCCGGCAATGAACACGCCGAGCGCCACCGACGCGACGTTGCTGTTCGAGGACGTGGCGCTGTAGGGCGTGTAGAAGGTCCAGCCCGTGTCGACGCCGCCCGCGATGATGGCAAACAACGTGAAGACGCCGCCGATGACGTACAGATACCAGCTCAGGAGGTTGATGCGTGGAAACGCCAGATCCTTGGCGCCGATCATCGGCGGGATCAGGAAGTTGCCAAGCACCGCCGGCACCGACGGAATCAGGAAGAAGAACACCATGATGATGCCGTGCAGGGTGAAGAACTTGTTGTAGGTGTCTGGCTGGAAGAGATCACCCTGCGGCGTCGTGAGCTCGAGGCGGATGCCCACGGCGAACAGGCCGCCGAGGAAGAAGAACACCGAGATCGAGATCAGATAGAGGACCGCAATTCGCTTGTGGTCCTTGGTGAGCAACCACGACTTCAGGCCGTGGCCATTCGACAGGTAGTTGTGCGCTGGAAAAACGGGCGTGTCCATGGCTTACCTTTGCGCGCCCTGCGCCGGCGCGGCTGGCGTACTGCTGGGGGTGGCCGCCGCCGGCACGAGCGCCGGTGCGCTGGTGGGCGCTTGCGGCGAGAGCGACTTGATGTGCTCGATGAGGGCGGCCAGGCCCTCTTCGCTGATGAGACCCTGGAACGTGGGCATGAGCGGCGCGAAGCCCTTCACGACCTTGGACTGCGAGTTGAGAATCGATTCCCGCAGGTAGCCTTCGTCCACCATCACGGTCGTGCCGTCGGCCAGCTCCATGGGCTTGCCCATGATGTCCTTCAGCGACGGCCCGCGACCCTGGCCGTTGTCGAGATGGCAGGTGGTGCACGCAAGATCGTTGAAGAGCTTGCCGCCGCGTTCGGCCATCGTGCCCTCGGTGCCGCCGCCGGCGAGCCACGCCTGGTACTGCGGCGGCTCCATGACGACGACTTCGCCAATCATGCCCGAGTGCTTGGTGCCGCAGTACTCCGCGCAGAAGATCCGGTAGCGGCCCGGCTTCGTGGCCGTGAACCACAGCGGTTGGTACCGGCCTGGGATGGCGTCGATCTTGGTACGGAAGGCCGGAAAGTACAGGTCATGCAGTACGTCTTCCGAGGTGACCAGGACTTTGATGGGCCGGCCCATCGGCACATGCAGCTCGTTGATTTCGCGCTGGCCGCCGGTGTGCTGGAACTTCCACATCCACTGCTCGCCGACCGCGTAGATCTGCATCGTCTCGGCTGGGGGCACGCGCATCTCGTAGAAGAGCTTGGCGCCCCAGCCGAACATCACCATGGAGATGATGGTCGGGATGATCGACCAGGCCAGCTCGAGCGGCAGCGACCCCTCGATATGGGCCCCGACTTCCTCGGCGTGTTTGCGTCGATACCGAATGCCGAAAAACACCACGGCAATCGCAACGGCCACCGTGAAGAAGGCCGACACGGCGACGATGAAGAGATAGAGCGCGTCGACCTCCGAAGCGAAGGAGGAAGCGGCCTCTGGAAACAGCGAAATACCACCCATATGAACTCAGTGCCCGGCTGGGGCGCGGCTATCGCGCCGAAGCGAAATCGCTATGAACCCGAACAGCACCACCATCGTGACGGCACCGCCCAGCCGCACGGCGTTCATCGCCGCGAAGCTGTAGGAACCCTTTGCCGGCTCGTAGTGATAGCAGTAGAGCAGCACCTGATCGACCACCGACCCGATTCGGCCTTCAGACGACTCCATCATCGCGAACTTCAAATCGCGCGGCGGGTACTCGATCCCGAAGAGATACCGCGCGAGCCGTCCGTCGGGAGTGGCGACGATGACCCCACTGGCGTGGGCGAACTGTTGGGTCTCGTCGTCCCACGCGAAGTGGAATCCCGCCGTGTCGGTCGCGCGCCGGATGTTGGCGTCGTCGCCGGTCAGGAAGTGCCAGCCCTGGTCAGAACCCGGCCGCGCATACCGGTCCAGATAGGTGGCTTTCTTCGCGGCCGCCATGACCGGCGTTTCGCGCGAGTCGATGCTGATGGCCACAACGTCGAAATCGGTGCCGACCGTCTGGTCGAGCACGCCAATCGCGCTCACCAGTCCGTTGAGAATCTGGTTACAGAGCATCGGACATTCGTAATACACGAACGCCAGCACGACCGGCCGCTTGCCAAAGTAGTCGCCCAGCTTCACCGGCTGGCCGTGCTCGTCGCGGAAGGCCGCGTCGAGCGGCAGCACGGCATCGAGCTTCTGCTCGAAGCGCACGTTCTGCAGGGCTGAAGGCGTCGTGTCCGACGTGGGGCCGGGCGCTGGCCTCAGCCCAGGGGCATTGCCCTGTGCGCTCGCCGACACGGCTCCCGCCACGGCCAGTGCCGCGAGCGTCAGAGCGTATCGCCGGGTGATGTTCATGATGTCGGTGCGCTACCGTGCCGTGGTGGTACGGCCGCCTGATGAATCCTGCACGACCATCGACGCCGTCGACCCACTGCCTGCACGCGCCGGCAGACCCCGCTGCAACGTGAGCGCCATGGCCCGTTCGATCGGGATGTGCACCACGCCGTTGGCCTTGTCCAGCCAGCCGTAGCTCGTGAGCGCGCCGCGTTGTGCGGTCTTCAGTTCGTAGATGTCCTTGAACGGCTGCGTCTGCAGCCGGGGTGCCGGCGGGTCCTGCGACAGGCCCTGCGCGAGCGGGAACGTGCGCGCGGCAGTGTCGACGGAGGTGGCGCGGGTGCCCAGGAACATGAAGATGCCGTAGACGAGCCCGGCCGAGAGCGCCATCGCCACCGCCAGCCACAAGGCAAAGCGATAGCCGACGCCCGGCTCGATGTCCGTGTGCTCGTAGGCCGCTCCTGCGGGGGTGGGTCCGTATTCGTTGTCTGCGTCGTTCGACATATCAGTCCTGCGCTTCGTCCTTCGTTGGGGCGTTCTGGTCGAGCCCCAGTCCCCAGCCCCTAGCCCCCAGACCCCGAGCTAGTGCGTGTGGTGCGTCAACGCCTTGGCCAGTCCTTCGTCGTGGAGCGGCAGCAGCGGTCGCCCCTTCAACTGGGCGGCAAACAGCATCACGAACACGCCGCCAAGCGCGATGGGCAGCGCGATGTCGATGAGACCGACCGAGAGGCCTTCGTGATGGAACTCGGGCGCGACGTGCCAGTAGTAGTCGACCAATCGGACGGCGACCATCCAGGACGCAATCAGACTCAACCGGCGCCAGTCGCGCTTGATGTCGCGTGAGAGCAGCAACACGTAAGGCAGCACGAAGTGGAGCGCCACCAGTGCCCAGCCGACAAACTGCCAGCCGTTCTGCGCGCGCACCCAGTAGTGCGGAATCTCTTCCTGCGTGTTGGCCGAGTAGATGATGAGGAACTGCGAGAACGACAGGTAGGCCCACAGCATGATGAAGGCGAAGAGCAGCTTGGCCAGGTCATGGAAATGCGAGGGGTTGATGACCTTGTCGAACGGGGCGTCCTTCGACAGCATCACCAGCACGGCAATCGAGAAACCCAGCGCCGACAGCGCCTGGCCCACGATGTAGAGCAGTCCCCACATGGTCGAGAACCAGTGCGGGTTGATCGACATGGTCCAGTCGACGACCGCAAATGTCACGGTGAGGCCGAACACCAGCAAGCCGCCGCCCGACAAGGCCGCCATCTTCTTTGCCATGGCCGGGTCGCCCGTGCGGTCTTGTTCGGCCGACCACTTGCTCAGCAGCGTGGCCATGCCAGTCCACACGGCGAAGTAGAACACCTGGCGCGCCAGGAAGAACGGCGTGTTCAGGTAGGCCACCTTGTCCCGGATCACGGGGTCGCTCGCGGCCGCCTCGGCGTCGGTCCAGTGGTAGAGGTGGTCCATACCGAAGACGATGGGAATGAAGAGCACCGCCATGAACGGCAGCGTTCGGGTCGACGCTTCGAGCACGCGACGGATCACCAGGCCCCAGGCGCCGCCCGTGAGGTGCTGCACCATGAGCAGCGCCAGGCTGCCGAGACCCACGCCAGTCCAGAATACCCACGCCACCAGATACGCCTCGTAGAAGCGGTCTGCGCCGGACATGGTGAAGCCCACGCCCGTCAACACCGCGCCAACGACGGCGGCGATCATGGCCTTGTTCTGAACGCCCGAGACGCTCGCGGGCGCGCTGTCTGTTTCCGCAGTCATGTCTAGTGTTCCGCCTTCTTCGCAGGCTCGGTTCCGGCCGCGGCGAGCGAGGCCGCCGGAGCATCGAGCCGGCCGCGGTCGGCCGCGGGCACGTCGTCGACCGTGGCGTTCTGGCTGAGCTGCAGGGCACGCACGTAGGCGGCAATCAGCCAACGGTCGCGCGGAGGAATCTGATCGGCGTAACCCTGCATCGCGCCGAAGCCGTTGGTGACGACGTCGTAGAAGTAGCCCGGGGCAATCTGCCGCAGCCGGTCCTGGTGATAGGTCGCGGCCTGCCGGAGCCCGCGCTGCACCACCATGCCCTTGCCGTCGCCGAGTTGACCGTGGCAGGGCGTGCAGTAAATGGTGAATCGTTCCCGCCCGCGGTCCAGGTCGCTGGCCGTGACGGCAAACGGGAAGGTCGACGCGAGTTCGCCGTCGACCTTACCGGTGTAGAAGTGGTCGTCGTCGCGCAGCTGGCCGCGGGCCACCGTGCCGGCCGGCAGGTTGCGCGAGGCGCGGCCGTCGGCAAACGAGGCGTTCGCCTCGTAGACCTCGTAGTTCGGGCCGTTGTGCATATCCTGACGGCAACCGGCAAGCAGGGCCGACGCCGCGACGAGCGCACACGTGAGCAGACGTCCATTATTCCGCAACGTCGTACACTCCCTTCGCGCCAAGACCCTGCAGGAACGCGCCCGTCTGCTCCACGGCGAAGTGCGCATCTTCGGCCTCGATGACGAGAAAGAACTTGTCGGACGACGCCAGCGAGAACCGCTCCACGTTGAACACGGGGTGATAAGGCTGCGGCAGGCCGTTCAGCGCAATCATCCCGATGGCCGCCGTGAGCGCCGAGAAGAGAATCGTCAGCTCGTACGACGGAATGACGAACGCCGGCCACGTGCCGAGCGGGCGGCCACCGACGTTCATCGGATACTCGATGGCCGACGCCCAGTACTGCAGCGTGAAGCCGGTGGCCATGCCACAGAACGCCATGAAGAGCACGAGCTTCGGCAGGATCGTCCGCTTCTTGTGGATGATGTCGTTCAGTTCTTCGATCGGGATCGGCGTGTACGCCTCCATCCTGGAGTAACCCGCGGCTACGGCCTTGATCGATGCGTCGACGATGCCTTGCGCCGAGTCGAACTCGGCCATCAGCCCGTAGAGCCCCGTCTTGTCTGTGTTCGCCTGCATGACTTGAATCCCGCCTAGTGGCCCGCGCCGTGGCCGTCGTGCCCGTGGGGCACGTGCACCTTGGCTTCAGGCAGCAGCGTGCGCACCTCGAACATCGAAATCATCGGCACGAAGCGCATGAACAGGAAGAAGAGCGTCACGAAGAGGCCGATGGTGCCGAAGAACATCATGAAGTCCCACTGCGTCGGGGAATACATGTCCCACGACGAGGGCACGAAGTCGCGGTGCAGCGACGTCACGATGATGACGAACCGCTCGAGCCACATCGCCAGGTTGACGATGAGCGACAGCACGAAGATCACCTTCAGATTCTGCCGCACGCTCTTGAACCACAGCACGTGGATGAGCACGGCGTTGATGAAGATGAGCAGCCAGTAGGCCCATCCGTACGGGCCGGTCATGCGGTTCCACAGCATGAAGCGCTCGTAGGGATTGGCGCTGTACCAGCCGAAGAACGCCTCCATGCCGTAGCCGTAGGCCACGATGAGGCCGGTCGCAAGCATGACCTTCGCCATGTTGTCGATGTGCTTCATCGTGATCAGGTGCTCGAGCCGGTAGGCTGAGCGAATCGGAATGGCCAGGGTGAGCACCATGCCGAAGCCCGAGTAGATGGCACCCGCCACGAAGTAGGGCGGAAAGATGGTGGCGTGCCAGCCGGGGATGACCGACACCGCGAAGTCGAAGCTCACGACGCTGTGCACCGAGAGCACCAGCGGCGTCGACAGGCCGGCCAGAATCAGACTGGCCACTTCGTAGCGGTGCCAGTGCCTGGCCGAGCCGCGCCAGCCCAGAGCCAGCGTGCCGAACACCATTCGCTTCACGTTCGACGTGGCCCGGTCGCGCATCGTGGCCAGGTCGGGGATCAAGCCGACGATCCAGAACACCACCGAGACCGTGGCGTAGGTGGAGACGGCAAACACGTCCCAGATGAGCGGGCTGCGGAACTGGGGCCAGAGGCCCATCGTGTTCGGATACGGGAAGAGCCAGTAGGCCGCCAGCCACGGACGGCCCGTGTGGAGCAGCGGGAAGAGCGCGGCACAGGCCACCGCGAAGATCGTCATCGCCTCGGCAAAACGGCTGATCGACATGCGCCACTGTTGCTTGAAGAGCAGCAGGATCGCCGAGATCAACGTGCCGGCGTGGCCGATGCCGATCCACCACACGAAGTTGATGATGTCGAAGGCCCAGCCTACCGGGATGTTGTTGCCCCAGATGTAGATGCCCTTGAGCAGGAGGTAGCCGATGGCCAGTTGCAGCGCCGACAGGCCGGCAAGGCCGATGAGGAAGCCGACGATCCAGCCGAAGGAATAGCGCTTCGACAGCGGGATCTGCGCGACCGCTTCGGTAATCGTCTCGTAGTCCTGGCCCGCCCCGAGCACGGGGTTGTCAAGGGTCGTGGCAGACGACTGTACGTGGACGTGCTGCGCCATCTAGTGCTCGCTCTCGGTCGAGGCCGCGTCGTGAGACCCGGTGTGCCCGCCCACAGTCGGGTTCGACGGCAACGCGGGGTTCGGATTGCGAACCGCCGCGAGATAGGTCGTGCGGGGCCTGGTGTTCAGTTCCGCCAGCATCGAGTAGTTGCGTGGGTTGGCCTTCAGCTTGGCCACGCGGCTGGTCGGATCGTTGAGGTTGCCGAACGTGATGGCCTGACTGGGGCTCGCGGCTTCGCACGCCGTGACGACTTCGCCGTCGCGAATCTCGCGATCCTCGCGCTTGGCATCGATGCGGGCCGAGTTGATGCGCTGCACGCAGTAGGTGCACTTCTCCATGATGCCGCGGCTGCGCACGGTCACGTCCGGATTGCGCTGCATCTTGAGCGACGGGGTTTCCCAGTCCTGATACAGCGTGAAGTTGAAGCGGCGCACTTTCCACGGGCAGTTGTTGGAGCAGTAGCGCGTGCCGACGCACCGGTTGTAGACCATGTCGTTCAGGCCTTCAGCCGAGTGCACTGTCGCCGACACCGGGCACACCACCTCGCAGGGCGCGTTCTCGCACTGCTGGCAGGGCATGGGCTGGTAGTAGGTATCGGGGTTGTCGATGTCGCCCGAGTAGTAGCGGTCGATGCGGAGCCAGTGCATCTCACGGCCGTTGCCGACCTGATCCTTGCCCACGACCGGAATGTTGTTCTCGGACTGACACGCCACCACGCACGCATTGCAGCCGGTGCAGGTGTTGAGGTCGATGGCCATACCCCACGAGTAGCCCGAGTACTCCCATTTGGGATAGAGCGTGAGCCCATCGGAGAGCTTCATGTGCTCCATCTCGTGGGCAAACGCCGGATTGGCCTTGTACTCCTCGAGGTTCGTCGACCGCACCAGGTTGCGGCCTTCGATCGACCAATGGTCTTGCGTGCTCACGAGCTCGTAGGTGCCGCCCGTCTTGGCCACTTCGGCCGCGCCGAACCACGGCGCGCTGCTGCCCCGCAGGGCATAGGTGTTGACGCCCACGCCCGTGCCAACACGGCCGGCCCGCGCGCGGCCGTAACCGACGGCAATCGTGATGGCGTCAAGCGCGTGTCCCGGATCGATCCAGACCGGCGCGTCGATGGCGCGGCCATCGTGCGTGACCTTCAGCAGGTCGCCGTTCTTCACGGCGAGGCGTTCTGCGGTACCAGGACCGATGAGGGCCGCGTTGTCCCAGGTGAGCTTGGTGACCGGCTTGGGCAGTTCCTGCAGCCAGCCGTTATTGGCGAAGCGCCCGTCGTAGACCGAGGCGTCGCGCTTGAACACCACTTCGAAGGCCGGCACGGCCGTCGGGCCCGCCAGACCGGCGTTCCAGCCGGCATTCAATGCGACGCTGGTCGCGCCGAAGGCCGAGCCGTCGATGTAGCCATCGTGCAGCCAGCGGCGCCACTGCTTTTCGAACGTGGCAGCAGGCGCGGCCATTGTGCCGGCGGGTGCGCCCGCCTGAATCACCGAAGCGGCGCCCGCCGCCGCGGCCATCCAGTATTCGCGCACCACATCGTAGCCGTTGCGTTCGGCGCGGTCGCTCAGCGTCGCCACGACTTCATGCGGCGACTTGCCGCCGTTCATCGGCTGCAGCAGCGGTTGCACAATCGACACGGTGCCGTCGAGGCTGCGCGCGTCGCTCCACATCTCGAGATAGTGGGTTGAGGGCACGTGCCACTGGCACTGCTCGGCGGTCTCGTCGTAGAAGAGGCCGGAGTGCGCGCGCAGCGCCACTTTCTGCAACGCCTCGCCGAACTTCCAGTCGGCCGGCGCCGTGAATACGGGATTGGCTTCGCCAACTATCAGCAGCGCCTGCACGCGGGCGGCGTTCATGTCGACGACCAGCTGCCGCATGGCGGCGTGCTGTTCCGACGCGTCCTCTTCCGGCGTGGGCATGTAGGTGACGGTCTGGCCGGCGTTGCCGAGCAGGTCGTTCATGGCGTGCGCGACGGCGTGCACGGCGGCCGGTTGGCCTTCGCCCGCGACGACGAGCGAGGCGCCCCGATGCGCGGCAAGATCCTTGGCAATGGCGGCCACGAAGGCCTCGGTGCCCGAGGGCGCCGCACCGGTGATGCCGGTGACGCCGAGCGCGGCGGCGACCGCCCGGGCGAAGGCATCGACCTGGCTGGCCTTCATGGGCAGACGGTGATCGGCGCGTCCGCCGGTGACCGACGGCGTGGCTTCCGCCACATACAGACGGCTGAAGCGATCGGGGTCGGCGTCGAGGCGGCGGCGCGAGGCAAAGGCGCGCGCGTACTTCACGCCAAACGCGTTCTCGGCGGCCAGGAAATCGGCGTCGAGCGACAGCACCACGTCGGCCACGGCGAAGTCGTACACCGGCTCGACGTAGCTGCCAAACGCCATGCGGGCGCCGGCCCGCACGTTGTCGCGCGTCGTCGGTTCCCACTGAATCCACTTCGCGTCGGGATGCGCCGCGAGAATCTGCTGGATCTGTGCGGCCAGCGTGGGCGAGTTGACCGTTTCGGTCAGGATCCGCAGGCCCGCGCCCTTGCTGGCGGCCTGCGCCGACAGCGCACCGCGCATCGCGGCCACAAAGCCGCTCCACGGACGAATCTCGCCAAGTTCGGTCATCGAGCTCGAGCGGTCAGGATCGTACAGCGTGAGTACCGAGGCCTGCGCAAACAAGTCCGTGCCGCCACGGCTCGCGGGATGGTCGGGGTTGCCCTCGATCTTGGTGGGCCGGCCTTCGTGACTCTCGACGAGCAGGCCCGTCGCCACGCCGCCAAGCGACATGGCCGTGGCATAGAAGAGCGGCTTGCCGGGCACGAGCTCTTCCGGCTGCCGCACATACGGCACGATCAGCTCGTCGGGCTGCACCGTGCAGCCCGTGACGCCGGCAAGCGCCAGCGATGCGCTCATCAGCTTCAAGAAATTCCGGCGACCCACGGGATCGTTGAATTCGGAGGCGTTGGCCGGGAACTCGCGGTGCAGGAACTCCTTGAACTCCGGAGTTTCCGCGACGGCTTCCAGGCTGCGCCAGTACTGCGGACCGCTGGCGTCCTGGAGCTTGGCGCGAATGGCGTTGAGATCTAGCTGCTCTGCACTCATCGTTCTGAATCCGTCCTCCGCCTTCGCGCGCTCCGGTTCCTGACGCGCTACGGCGTGACTTCGGCCGGTAGCCTTCTCGTTCTGTGGCGTTGTCCCGTCGCCGTCAGCGATGGCACACCGAGCAGTTGGTCAGGCTCTGAATCTTGTACTCGGCCACGAGTTGGGGTCCGAGCTCTTCTTGCGCCACCGCCGGTTTGTAGCCCATCGTGAGCACTTCCGACCGTGGCCGCACGTACTGTTCGGGGTTGCGATGGCAGTTCAAGCACCATTCCATCTGCAGCGAGTTCTGCTGGCGCATGAGGGGCATCTGGTCGACGCGGCCGTGGCACGTCTCGCACCCCACGCCCTTCTTCACGTGGATGCTGTGATTGAAGTAGACGAAGTCTGGCAAGTCGTGCACGCGCAGCCACTTGAGCGGCTTGTCGTCGCGGAAACTGGCGCGGACCGGCTCGAGGTAGGGGCTGGTTGACCAAATCTGCGAATGGCAGTTGATGCAGGTCTTGGTGGGGGGGATGCCGGCTGACGACGACACCTCAACGGCCGTGTGGCAGTACCGGCAGTCGATGCCAATCCCACCTACGTGGTGCTGGTGGCTGAACTGGACGGGCTGATCTTTGTATTTGTTTGCCGTGGTCACGAAATCGGACCGCTGCAACACCGGCAACGCTGCTCCAAGTGACGCCACGACGCCGAGCACTACGATGATGCTCGTCTTCGACCAGATGTTCGAGCTTTTTGGAAAAATCTGCGCCATGAGCCGTCGTTTCAGCAGTCGCCGGACTGCTTCCTCCCCGCGGCGTGCGGGCACGCGTTTGTGAAAACTTTCGCAAGCAGACTTGTACCAGAAACCCAAACAAAGGACAAGGCACCGGAATGGTCTGATTTGCTATTGAAATCGTGAAAATTATGGCAAATAACCAACTACTGCTGCCTTGTTGGGACTATGGAAATGGCGCCAGGGGCGGACTCCCAGCGGTATTCGACCGACGACAGCCACTTGTCGAACCACTCGAGTTCCACCTGCACCCGAAAGAGCACGTGCCGCAGTTCGGCCCAGCCGTGGCCCTCGCGCGGCGCCACCCAGAGCCGCGTCGGCACGCCGTTGTACTTCAACGCCCGGTGCATCTCAACCGACTGCGGCATGGGCACGCGAGGGTCGTCCTGGCCTACGAGAAACAGGGTCGGTGTCTTCACGTTGGCCACGTGTCGAAGCGGCGAGTGTTCCCAGTAGAGGTCGATGGGCGCGTCGGCTTGCCAGGGCGTGCCGCCAAACCAGGGGGTGCGGAAGGCGCGATGGTCGCTCTGCGCGTACATCGAGATCCAGTTGGCCGCCCCCGCACCGCTTGATGCGGCCTTGAACCTGGTCGTGAAGGTGACGAGTTTGTTCGTCATGTGGCCCCCGGCGCTC
>JANNEJ010000806.1:0-4144 GCA_031378585.1 Acidobacteriota bacterium
GTCGATGGTCGCGCGGTCGAGCAGCTCCACCGCGGCCCATGCCACGCCCGGCACGTCTGGGTGTCCCGTGTCTGGCCGGTACCAGCCCACGACTGGCCCCGACAGCGTGAGCGCGCGCAGGAGGTGCTGCCCCACGAAGCCGGCCGCGCCGGTGACGAGTACGGCGCCGGTCACCGGCCAGCGCCCCCGCCGAAGTTGCCGAAGAAGTTCGAGAACGTGCCAATGCCGGCCAGGGTGAATCCCAGGTTGAATCGCCGGTCCTTCGGGAAGGACGAGCCGCCGTAGCTGCCCGGGTTGTACGCCTGGTACTCGACCACGACGCCGCAGCACTGGGCGTTGTAGAAGGCCACGACGCGCTGCTGAATCACGACGTCGCGTTCGATGTCCCAGTTGAGCGAGTAGTCGCCCCCCAAGCGGCCGTCGAGCAGAACGACATGGGTGGAGCCCGTGACGGAGTTGGTCGGGAAGTTCGACGAGAGACTGCGGCTCCAGCTGAGCGACACCCGCGCTTCCGGCCGGCCGTAGTCGCCGGCCGTCGAGATCGACAGGAATTTTCTTGTGGTGTAGTCGTACTCTGAGCGCACCGAGGCGCCGAAGGCTTGCACTGGCTGAGTGCGTACCTGCATGGCGACCGGCGAGTAGTTGCTCTGCGGGCGGCCACCGCCGGTGTCGATGTAGCTCGAGTTGTAGGCCGGGTCGTAGCGGCTGGCCCGCTGGTCGGTGTAGTAGCTCTGCGTGACGCTGGCCGTGAGCAGCTCGCGCGGCGCGCCCGCCAAGGCCGTGGCCGCCGGATCCTTCGACGCCTTGCGGACGAGCACGCGGTTGGTCAGCCCGTAGGTCACGCGCGTGACGCCCCCCACCACCCGGTCGTACGAGCTGCCAAGCAGTACCACCCGGTCTTCGCCGTCGATGGCGGTGATGCGCTGCACGGCGAAGGCCGGCTCGATGACGTGCTTGAGCCGGTCGGCCAGGAAGTTGTTGGGCGTATAGACCTTGCTGAAGACAGGGCCAAGGAACTCCGCGCGGAGCTCGGCGTAGTTGCGCGTGTACGGCACCTCCGCCTGCTTTCCGTCCACCAGGCTTTCGCTGTAGCGCGTGATCCGGTACGACGCACTGAGATTGGCATTCAAGAACGGCAACGAGCTGATCGGCGCACGCAGCGTGGGCGTGAGGTCGAACTTCGACAGGCTGCTGTCGATTTCCCTGTCGCCGTACTTCTCGATATAGGTGGGACGGGAGGCCTCCGACTGCAAGCCGAAGAATAGCGGCAGGCGGCCGAGGCGCCGGTTCGACACCGACGCCGTGAGGCTGGGCAGCGAGCCGGTCACGATCGATTGAACCGGACTGAAGAACAGTTGGTTCCGAGTGCCGGTGAGCGAGGCGTTCAGGAACTGCCACGAGCCGGCGACGCTGCCCGTGATGGTGCTCTGGCTCTGCGTGGCGTTGTAGATGTCGCGGCTGTAGAGATTGTTCACCTGGTAGTTGGACGAGTAGTCGACACGCGCCCGGCCCTTCAACCTGAAGGGCAGGTCTTCGGAGATGCCGCCGTTCACGAGCACGCTGCGCGACTCTGGCAACTCGAAGCCGTTGACGGTGGCTGCCTTCTGGCTCAAGCGGTACGCCCGCAGCGTGCCGGTGGAGGTGGGCGTGCGCACCCACCGGTACTCGGCGCCGTACCCCTGCCCGGTCGCCGTGAACCAGTCGTGCAGCACACTCAGATCCTGGCTGCGCGAGATGGCCCAGAAGAAGGCGTTGCTGATCGACTGGCCCTGAAAGGTGGAGCGCCCATAGTTGGGCAACAGGAACCCGGTGGCGCGGTCGTCGTCCTGGATCGGGTAGTACAGGATCGGCAGGTAGAAGATCGGCACGCCCTTGACCTGCATCACGGCGTTCTTGAGCACGGCGTAGTCGCCCACGTTGATGGTGATCGACCCGGCCACGAGCTCCCAGCGCGGCGTGGGCTGCACGCAGGTCGTGAATCCGCCTTTGCTGACCTTGTACCGATCCTCGCCGGTCTTCTCGAGCAGATCGCCGTAGAAATACACGTCGGGCTCGAGGGCCCCGAACATGCTCTTGTCGGCCCGTTCCCCGATCGACGCGAGGCCCGAGGCCGTGTAGAACGTGCCCGTGCCGGCGCGCGTGTTGAAGACGACGCGCTCGGCGGCGATGCGTGAGGTGGCCGTTTCATAGAGCACGTTGCCCGAGGCTTCGAGCCGGTGGGTGTCTGGGTAGAGGTCGACGACATTGGCGTAGAACTTCTGTCCCTTCACCTCGTCGTTCTCGAGCTCGACCTGGCCGGTGAAGCGCCAGTGTCCGGCATCGATCTGCTCGATGCGGAATTGTTTGCTGTTGTAGCCAGGGACCTGCGCCGACGCCGCCGCGGCGTGCAGAGCGGCGAGAAGCGCGGTGCAGGCGAGCAGGCGAGGCGTCATGCGATGGCCACGGCGCGGTGGGAGTCGAAGAATATCACGCGCCCTCGAAGCCGCTGGCGACGAGCGCCGCGCGCAGTGGACCCACGAGATAGATGGATCCAGTGAGCAGCACCGGCGCCGGTAGCGCGAGCGCGTGCGCCACGGCAGCGGCCGGTTCCGCCACGACGTCAACCACCAGGTCCGCGGGTCCAAGCGCCGTCACCTGCGCCGCCAGGTCGGCAGGCGCGGTGGCCCGAGGCAGGTGCGCGGCAGTGGCGACGACCCGTCGCACGTAGGGCAGCAGCGGGCCGAGCACTCCCGCGACGTTCTTGTCGGCCATGACCGATGTGACCAAGGTGAGGCCAGAAGCACCGGTCTGGCCGAGGTACTCGGCCAGCGCACGAGCGCCGGCGGGATTGTGCGCGGCATCAATGAGCACGCGCGCGCCACTGGCCGGATGTCGCAGCCATTCCAGGCGGGCCGGCCATCGCACCTCGGCCAAGGCGGCGCTGACGGCGTGGGACGGCACCTGCATCCCGGTGACCGCGCCCCACGCCTCGAGCAGTCGGATGGCGACCAGGGCATTGCCGGCCTGGTGCGCGCCCGCGAGCCCCAGCCGGACCGGCCCGTACTCGGCCACGGGCGTCCGCGCCGTCAGCAGGATATGTCCGCGGTCGGGTACTGCCGTCACAGACGTGTCGTGCCGCACGCGCGTGACGGGGGCGCCCGCGTGCCGGGCCATGCCTTCGATGACGTGCAACGCCTCGTCAGGCACGTCGCCGACCACGAGCGGAACTCCGGGTTTGGCGATGCCGGCCTTCTCGCGGGCGATCGCCGCGATGGTCGTGCCGAGATGGCGCTCGTGATCGAAGTCAATAGTGGTGATGGCGGCGGCCACGGGAGTAATGACGTTGGTGGCGTCGAATCGGCCGCCGAGGCCCACTTCGATGACCGCCACGTTCACCCGCGCATCGGCGAAGATCAGGAACGCCGCGGCCGTAGAGGCTTCGAAGAACGTCGGCACATCGGCCAGCGTGCCCCGGGCGACCAGCGTGTCGGCAGCCGCGAACACTCGGGCGAGGGCGCCAGACAGCACCGCGCCGCTTACCGCTTCGCCGTTAATGGCCATGCGCTCTTCCACGCCGACCAGGTGCGGCGACGTATAGCGGCCCACGGTGTAGCCGGCGCGCCCGAGCGCTGCGCTCACCATGGCGGTCGTCGAGCCCTTGCCGTTGGTGCCGGCGATGTGCAGCGACGGCCAGGCGCGGTGAGGCTGGCCCAGCTCGGCCAGCAGCGTCTGCATGGCCGCGAGGCCGAGCCTGATGCCGAAGTGCTCGAGGGCGAACAGCCGCTCGACGGGCGTCATCAACAACGACTCCAGTCTAGCTGGCGGCACGCACGCGGTCAGGCCCCATGAAACGCAAGAGCCGCCCGATCGTGCCCTTCATCTCCCGGCGGTCGACGACCAGGTCGAGTTGGCCGCGTTCGAGCAGGAACTCGCTGCGCTGAAAGCCGGGCGGCAGCTTCTGACGGATGGTCTGTTCGATGATGCGCGGCCCGGCAAAACCGATGAGTGCCTTCGGTTCCGCGAGAATGCAATCGCCGAGCATCGCGAAGCTGGCCGTGACGCCTCCGGTCGTGGGGTCGGTCAGCACCGACAGAAAGGGAAGCTGCGCGCGGTCGAGCCGGGCAAGCGCCGCCGATACCTTGGCCATCTGCATGAGCGAGAGCGC
>JANNEJ010000196.1:0-2834 GCA_031378585.1 Acidobacteriota bacterium
ATCGGCCGGCACGGCAGGCGGCAGGATGCCGAGCCTGACGAGTTGCGGCCGGAACTCATAGCGGATGTTCACCGCCTGCGCGGGCGCGTCTTCCAGGTCCAGCCACACCTGCTGCACCGCGTGGCCGGTGCGGCGGCCCATGCCGGTGGCGGCGTACTCGTCGGCAGACTGCTTGCTCGCGCTGGCGCCCTCAGCGGCGGAGGCCGGTGCGTCCCGCTCCGCGGGTGCCGACGGCCTGGGCGAAGGCGTGCTACGGCCGCCGTATTCGTTGGCCGTGTCGGGCCTGAAGGCAGGCACACGTTCCTTGAAGAACACCGCGGAGACGACGCCCAGGTTGGCGGTCTTGCCCAGGGCCTGTCCATACGAGCGCTCTTCGGTCGTGAACTCGAAACGCCGCGCCTCGGTGGGGCTCGTCTGCCACCCGCTGATGGTCACCTTCTCGTAGGGGCCGAGCACCCACTTGCGCGCATCGGCCGCGGTGCTCTCGCGCGCGTCAATCGTGTTGAGGCCATCAACCGACAGCGCCACGGCGACACGAACGGGGTAGGGGTTGCGCAGCCGGACGGAGTACTCCCGCCCCTTGCGGGCCTCGACGTACCAGCGTCCGTCGTGGGCGTAGCGAGGCTGAGGGGTGCCGTCCACGAGCAGCTCGACGTCCGCACTCGGCGGGCGAGCGGACGACGCGGACATCACCGCACGGGGACCGGCGGTAAGGGCAAGGCCGGCAGCGAACAGATAGGCGATTCGGGTCATCAGGTCCTCCTGTCCCATAGAACGGAGGTCCCCGGAAATCTTGCAGCCCTTGCAGCCCTGGCTACCGCTGGCGACGGCGACCGGCTCACAGCGAAGAATGGGTGGCATCCCCGGGCGGATATTGGGTGTAATCTGGCGGTTGAAGAGAGGCGCAGCGATGCCAGTGCTCGATTGGTCCCAGTGCCCAGCGGTCGAGAGCGTCCCAGGCAAGGTGAGCGGGGCGTGGGTGTTCACGAACACGCGGATGCCGGTGTCGGTCGTTTTCGACAACCTCGAAGCCGGCGCCACCGTCGACGAGATCGTCGAGTGGTTCGACGTGACGCCAGCGCAAGTGAAGGCGGTCATCGACTTCGCGGCTCGCAGTCTTGAAGCGCCTGTGCCAGGGCGCTGATGCGCATCCTCTTTGACCACGGCACCCCGGCTCCCCTGCGGTCCTTCCTCGCGGGACACACGGTGAGGGAGGCCAAAGCGCAGGGTTGGGACACGTACAAGAACGGTGACTTGCTCGTCGCCGCCGAAGCCGCTGGCTTTGACGTGCTTGTCACCACCGACAAGAACATGCGCTACCAGCAGAATCTGTCGGCGCGCGCGATTGCGATCATCGTGCTAGGGAATGCGCAATGGCCCGTGCTGCGGTTGCATGTCGCGCTCGTGGTCGCCGCGGTGAACGCCGCGACACCGGGCAGCTTTACTGAGGTCGACTTTCCGGCCGCTTGACCGCCGCCCGTATAATCACGCCGTGGCCCTCACCCCTGGCACCCGTCTCGGCGTCTACGACGTGCTCGCCGCCATCGGCGAAGGCGGCATGGGCCAGGTGTTTCGCGCCCGCGACACCAAGCTGAATCGCGATGTGGCGCTCAAGGTGATGCCCGATTCGTTTGCCAACGACCCGGAGCGCCTGGCGCGGTTCACGCGCGAAGCGCAAACGCTCGCGTCGCTGAATCACCCCAACATCGCGGCCATCTACGGGCTGGAAGAATCCCCTTCGACAGGCTCAGGGCAGGCGAACGGCGTGCGCGCGCTGGTGATGGAACTGGTCGAGGGCGACGACCTGTCGCAGCGCATCGCCCGCCTTCGCGCTCCGGGCGCTTCGGCGAGGCAGGCAGGAATGCCGCTTGATGAGGCGTTGCCGATTGCGAAACAGATCGCGGAGGCGCTCGAAGCCGCGCACGAGCAGGCGGTCGTCCATCGCGATCTGAAGCCCGCGAACATCAAGGTCAAGGCCGATGGCACGGTGAAGGTCTTGGACTTCGGTCTCGCCAAAGCGCTCGAACCGGCCGCCGCGTCGAGCCCCGAGGCGATGAATTCGCCGACCATCACCTCCCCGGCGATGACGCAGGCCGGGAGCATTCTCGGCACCGCGGCCTACATGAGTCCGGAGCAGGCGCGCGGCAAGCCCGTGGACAAGCGCGCGGACATCTGGGCGTTTGGCTGCGTGCTGTTCGAGATGCTCACGGGTACGCGCCTCTTCGCCGGCGACTCGGTGGCAGAGACGCTGGGACTGATTTTCTCGCGCGAGCCAGACCTGACGACGCTACCGGCGGGAACGCCCGCCCGCGTGCGCACGCTCATCGCGCGGTGCCTGGTCAAGGATCCCCGTCAGCGTGTGCGTGACATGGGCGACGTGCGCCTCGCGCTCGACGGCGCGTTCGAGACGGCCGAGCCGCAGTCCGCCGCGCCGGCGCCAGCGGCGCGTTCTCGCGCGCGTCTCACGGCCACCGTCGCCGCCAGCAGCCTCCTGGGTGCGCTCGTCGCTGCCGCGGCCCTGTGGTCGTGGGCGGCCGCACGCACTCCCGCTCCCGAGACCACGGCGCGCGTGTCGGTGATGGTGCCGGCCAACCGTCCGATCTCCATCGGCGGTTCGCCAACACGCTCGCTCGCCCTCTCGTCAGACGGCACGCAGCTCGTGTACGTGGGCGCGAATGCGGAGGCGTCAGCCGATCGGCAGGGCCGGCGCACGCAACTGCTGGTGCGGTCCCTCGACACGCTGGCGGTGCGCGACCTGCCGGGCACCGCCGGGGCGCGTCAGCCGTTCTTCTCTCCTGATGGCCAATGGGTCGGCTTCTTCACCCAGACCGGCG
>JANNEJ010000825.1:0-2160 GCA_031378585.1 Acidobacteriota bacterium
GGCGTGCGCAGTTCGTGGGCGAGCGCCGTGCTGAACTGGCGCATGTCCCCCACCGACTGCTCGAGCCGGCCGAGCGTGCGATTGAAAGACTCAGCCACCAGATCGAGTTCGTCGCCGGCGCCGCGCACCGGCAGGCGCGCGCCCAGGGTGGCGATGTGCACGGATTCGGTGGCGAGGGCCACCTGTGCCAAGGGGCGCAGCGCGTATCCCGCGAACCACCAGAACACCAGGCCGCCCACGGCAACGAGAACCGGCACTCGCCACCACAGCAGCATCCGATAGCGGGCGAGCGCCGAGTCGATGGGTCGAAGCGGCTGGCCCACCTGCACCAGGTAGGCTCGCCCCTCGTCCGTGACGCCATTGCTGCTGGCGATACGAAGCCGGCCCGAGTCGGTCTCGACGTCGAACGGCACCGGCCGCGCAACGAGCGCCGCCAGCTCTGGTGAGGTCAACTGCAGGCCGAGGGCCGCGATGCCGGCCGACTCGGCCAGGAGCCGTCCAGTCGCGGCATCGTAGACCTGGTAGTACTGCGTCGCCTCCTGTGCGAACGCGGCCGCCTCGGCGTCGGCCTCGGGCACCCGCACGACTGCCCGATCGCCGTCGAGGCGCAGCACGCCGTGCAGGCCCCGCGCCAGCTCCTCGACGCGTACCGTGGCGTCGTCGTCGAGCCACCCGGCAAGCACCTGGTAGGTCACGATGCTGACGCCGCCCACGAGCAGGCCGAAGATCACCGTGGACCCGGCGGCCAGCCTGGTGCGCAGCGCCAGCGTCACTCGGGCTGGTCCGTGAGGATGTAACCGACGCCGCGAATCGTGTGGATGAGAGGCGGGGCGAAGCCCTTGTCGACCTTGTTGCGCAGCGAGTTGATGTGTACCTCGACGACGTTGCTGATGCTGTCGAAGTGAATGTCCCACACGTGCTCGATGATGAGCGACTTCGTGACGGGACGCTCGGCGTGCTTCAGCAGGAATTCGAGCAGCGCGTACTCTTTCGGCTTCAGGGCGATGGCCGTGTCGCCGCGCCGCACCTTCCGGCGGATGGTGTCCATCTCGAGGTCGGCCAGCTTCAGCACCGTCTCGTGCGGCGCACCGCGCCGGAGCAGCGCCCGGAGCCGTGCCGACAGCTCAGCCAGCGCAAACGGCTTGGTCATGTAGTCGTCGGCGCCGGCGTCCAGACCCGTCACGCGGTCGTCCACCGAGTCCTTGGCGGTGAGAATCAGTACAGGCAGGGTGGGCTTCACCGCGCGGATGTCGCGCAGCACCTGGAAACCCGAGCGGCCTGGCAGCATGAGGTCGAGCACCACGGCGTCGTAGTCGATGGTGCGTGCCTGGTCGCCCGCGCTCGACCCTTCGTTCAACAGGTCGACGGAGTGCCCTTCCTGCGTCAAGCCGGTCTGGATGAAACGCCCAACCGCCTTGTCGTCTTCGACGACCAGAATGCGCATGTCCAAGCCCTTCTCGTCCGCACGGCGCACGTGCCGGTGCGCCGGAGGTTTCGCGCTGGCGCCAACATTAACAAACGTTAATCCGCGCACTATCTGGAGATCAGGCTGGAGTCGCAGAATTGCGGAGTGATGATCCCTCCACAGAGTCTACAGCGGCAGCGCGTCATGACGCCGAGGGATGGGTTCGTCGTGTCAGGGCTGCTGCTCGTGTGTGCCATCCTCAGCCCGCAAGGAGTGTCACGTCTGTCAGCGCGGCCGGAGGTCGATGAGACAGTGGAGCAGGCCTCGACGGAGAAGGCACCGCTGCATGCGCTCCGCGGCGTTGTCAAGGCCGTCAGCGGCACGTCGATGACCGTCACCCGCTCAACCGCACGCCCTGGTGACGTGGTCTTCGTGCTGAACGCGGCCACCTCGCGCGCCGGCGAGATCGCGCCAGGCGCCGTGGTGTCGGTGCGCTACCAGATCGTCGGCCTCACGTTCGTGGCGACCGCGGTGGCCGTCCGCGCACCCCGCCCAGGACCCTGAGGGAGTATCCTCAGCGCCAGGATGCCGGCCTGATGCATGAGTTCCTCCTGATTCTGTCGCTCGGCCGGCACCACCTGCGGCGCTTCACGTTCATCGCCTTCCTGGTGTCGGTGGGCAGGCTGGCCACGCTGCTCGAGCCGTGGATCTACCGCGCCATCATCGACGAGACCGCTGGCGTGTTCGCTGCCGCG
>JANNEJ010000198.1:0-1631 GCA_031378585.1 Acidobacteriota bacterium
CGCGGCGATAGGCGTCGGCAGCGTCGCAGGTGGCCGTACCGGTGTAGGCGTGGCGCAGCACGTAGCGGCCCTGGAAGTTCGTGCGGTCGCCGGTTTCGTGGAACACGAGGTCTTCGGGGAAGTGCGCCTGGTCGTAGCGCACGTGCAGGCGCGTTACGAACACGTCGGCCGGCGCGGGCGTCGGCGTGAGCCGCGCGCCGCGCTGCGTCACACCCGCCAGGTCGATCTGCCAGAACACCCCGAGCTGCCGCAGTTCGTCGCCCGACAGCGGGTCGGCGGCGCACGGGTCGCACCACGCCATGTCCCACGCGTATTCCTGGAACACCGCGCTCATGTTCTCGCGGCGCACGTGCTGGTCGAACATCGCCTTGTACATCTTTGCGAATTCCGCCGGGTCTTTGACGTAGGTGGGAATCTCCACGTCGGTGCGCAGCTTCACCGTGCGGTAGTTGGTGCTCTCAACCCGGCCCTTGCGCGTGAGGGCGTAGACGAAGAGCTCTTGCGTGCCGTCGGCATTCACCATGCCCAGGCGAATCGGCAACATGAACTTCGGCGACTGGTAGGCCACCTGAATGGGCCGCAGCGTCGAGAACCCGAGCTTCGACTGCTCGGTCACGTTCACCTTGGCCACGAAGAAGCGCATGTTCTGCGTGATGTAGCTGCCGAGCACCGCCGAGGCGCCAGCCGGGATGCGGTAGCCGCTCTCGCGCAGCCACGTCTCGAGGCCCGAACTCTGCAGGGCCGAGAGGATGAGGATGTCGTATTCGCCCACGGTATAGCGCGCCTCGATCGTGACGCCCAGGTTCTTGGCGCGGCGTTCATAGAGCGCGCCGCCGGCCGCCGGGGCTGCGGCCATCGGGGCAGCCCTCTCCATCATCATGCGATCGTAGCGTGCACATGGGTCGGCGTCGAAGTACTCCACGAGCCGCGGCGCGGTGTAGGCATCGAGGTGCGACAAGAGCGACGCGTCGGCGACGTGAATCTGCTCGCGGGTGATCGAGGTGGGCACGGGAATCACCATGGCGAACTCGCGCGGATCGCCGCGAAAGTCGTTGGCCATCGTGATCACCGTGCGGTCGCCGTCGCGCACGAGCACGACCTGCGACGCCTTGTTGAAGATCTTCGTGTCGGCCTTGGCCACGTAGAAGCCACAGAAGGCGGCGGCGGAAGACGCGTGGCCCAGGGCGGCCAGCGCGGCGAATACGAACACGGCGGTCTTGCGAATCATCGGAGTCCTCCAATCGAATCGAGTGACGGGTGAGAGCAGGCGTGGCCATTCGTAGCGGGCGGACGGACACAGTCGGTCGATGAGCGGCACGAGCGGCGAGGCCAGCACCAGCGCCCACAGGAAGCCGTTCGGCCGGAACAGCCGGAAGTGCACGTAGGCGGCGCCGAAGGCCACGAGCAGCGCTAACAGCACCCGGCCCGTGCGCGAATCGGGCGTGGTCTTCGGGTCGGAGATCATGAAGAAGCTGAAGAGCAGGAACGCGCCGCTTTCGAGCCGATGCAGCGGAATGGTCAGCGGCTCACCGAGCTGCAGCGACCGCGACACCACGAGTCCGGCGTAGGCCGCGATGAAGGCGAGCGTGACGTCGCTGCGTGCCGAGCGGAATGTGACCGCCAGACCGGCG
>JANNEJ010000893.1:0-5023 GCA_031378585.1 Acidobacteriota bacterium
ATTTGGGGTGGATGACGGGGTTCGAACCCGCGACCACCGGAGTCACAGTCCGGCGCTCTACCACTGAGCTACACCCACCGTGCCTGAGCCCATAATCGTAACATGGTCCCGCTGCTCGGTCGTTCCGACCCGCTGCCGCCCCCTGAATCCGCGCTCCTGGATCCCAACGGACTCCTGGCGGCTGGAGGCGGGCTGTCGGTGGCGCGCCTGGTCGACGCCTATTCCCGCGGCGTGTTTCCGTGGTTCAGCGACGGTGACCCGGTGCTGTGGTGGTGTCCCGACCCGCGCCTGATTCTGCCCACCGACGCCGTCCACGTCTCGCGCTCGCTCGGGCGACGCCTGTCTCGCAATGACTACCGCGTCACGCTCGATGCGGCGTTTGGCGCCGTGATGCGAGCCTGTGCGGAGCCGCGCGCCGACGACCAGGGCACCTGGATCAGCGACGAGATGGTGGCCGCCTACGAGGCGCTGCACGCGGCCGGATGGGCGCACTCGCTCGAAGTCTGGCGGGACGACGCGCTGGTGGGTGGCATCTACGGCGTGGCGATTGGCGCGGCGTTCTTCGGCGAGTCGATGTTCTCGCGCATGGCCGACGGCTCGAAGGTCGCCATCGTGTGGCTGGCCGCGCAACTGGAACGCTGGGGCGTGCCGTTTATCGACTGCCAGGTGCGCAGCGAGCACCTGGTGCGGATGGGCGCCATCGAAGTGCGCCGACGCGAGTTCCTGCGGCGTTTGTCGCCCCTTGTGACGGGTCCGGCGCCGAGTGTGTGGCGTCTTGACACCGACCTCCGCCCGTGGCCGAGGCCTGGTGGCGGGACCGTGCTCGAGGACGCCAGGTAGCGCCGTCTTGCGCGAGACCCGCTAAGATCGGGAGTATGGCGGCCAATCCCGCCGGGGCTGATCCCGGAAGCGGCGTAGTCACCGAACCCAGGCCCGGGCTGGATTCGTCCACGCCGCGCATGTGGCGCGTGTTGCTGCACAACGACGATTTCACCACACAGGAGTTCGTGGTGTGGGTGCTCGAGACCGTATTCAGGAAGGCCGCGTCCGACGCCTTCGAGATCATGCTGCACGTGCATCACGCCGGCATCGGCGTAGCCGGCGTCTACACGCGGGAAATCGCCGAGACGAGAATGGCGGCGACCGAACGGCTGGCCGAGCAACACGAGTTTCCGCTCCGCGTATCGATGGAGCCAGAGCCTGAGGAGGCCAAGCGGTGAGTACGACCCCTGTGCCATTCGCGCCCGACACGTTGGAGACGATCCGGCGTGCCTTTCGAGTCGCCGCCGAGCGGCGCCACGACCTGGTCACACTCGAGCACATGCTCCGGGCCCTTGTCGACGATCCCAAGGGCCGCGCGGCCCTGCAGTCGCTCAACGTCGACCTGTCACAGTTGACCAACGACCTCGACGACGTCCTCGAGCGGGCCCACACGCCGATGCCCGGAGCAAAACCCGTGAAGCCCGAGTCCACGGTGGCGTTTGACCGGGTGGTGGAGCGGGCCGTGGTGCACGCCGCCTCGACGAGCGCGCGGGAGGTGGATAGCGGCAGCTTGCTCGTCTTCCTGCTGCAGGAAGAGGACTCGCACGCCGCGTACTTTCTCACCCGCCAGGGCGTGAACCGGCTACGGCTGCTGCGCGCTGTGGCGCACAGCCCCGCGGCCTCGACGCCGGGCGTGCGCACGCCCGAGAGCGAAGACGCCGGGCCCAAGGATCCGCTGCTGGCCTAGGCGGTGGAACGGGTGGACAAAGCGCGCCCGGGGCGCATCGACCCGCTCATCGGCCGCCAGATCGAGATCGACCGGGTCATTCAGGTGCTGTGCCGGCGGCGCAAGAACAACCCGCTGCTGGTGGGCGAGCCGGGCGTGGGCAAGACGGCCCTGGCCGAGGGCCTCGCGCTGCGGATTGCCGAAAACCAGGTGCCGCCTGGCCTTGCGGCGTCGAAGGTCTACGCGCTGGACCTGGGCGCGCTCGTGGCCGGCACGCGCTACCGGGGCGACTTCGAGGAACGTGTGAAGCAGGTGCTGACCGCGCTTGAAGCACAGCCCGGCGCCATCCTCTTCATTGACGAGATCCACACCCTGGTCGGCGCCGGATCGGCCTCGGGCGGCACGATGGATGCCGGCAATCTGCTCAAGCCGGCCCTGGCGTCAGGTGCCCTGCGCTGCATCGGATCGACGACCTTTGCCGACGTGAAACAGGGCTTCGACCGCGACCGCGCACTGTCGCGCCGCTTCCAGAAGATCGAGGTGCTGGAGCCGTCAGAGGCCGAGGCCGTCGAGATCCTGAAGGGTCTGCGCGGGCATTACGAACGTCACCACGGTGTGCGCTATACCGACGAGGCCATCACGGCGGCCGTGTCGCTGTCGGCCCGGTACTTGAAGGACCTGCATCTGCCCGACAAGGCGATCGACGTCATCGACGAGGCCGGTGCGGCGATGAAGTTGAAGGTCGCGCCTGCGCCCGTGCCGCCGGCCACCCCCGCATCCGACGAGGCGCCAGACGCCGCCGGAGTGCCCACGGACGTCGCGGATGCGACGGTGGTGATGGCGCTGCCGCCCGCGGTAGTGGACGTGGCCGACATCGAAGCGATTGTGGCCAAGATGGCACGCGCGCCGGTGCAGTCGGTGTCGACCGACGACAAGACCGCGCTCCGGAATCTCGAGGACGACCTGCGGCGGGTGATTTTCGGGCAAGACGATGCGATTGCGGAAGTGTCATCGTCGATCCGGCTGTCACGCTCTGGGCTGCGCGCGCCCGACAAGCCGATTGGCAACTTCCTCTTTGCCGGCCCGACAGGCGTGGGCAAGACCGAGCTGGCCAAGCAGCTGGCGCGCGTGCTCCACGTCGAGTTCCTGCGCTTCGACATGTCCGAGTACATGGAGAAGCATGCCGTGTCGCGACTCATCGGCGCGCCGCCCGGGTACGTGGGCTACGAGGAGGGCGGCCTGCTCATCGACGCAATTCGCAAGGCACCCCATGCGGTGTTACTGCTCGATGAGATCGAGAAGGCACACCCGGATCTCTTCAGCATCCTGCTGCAGGTGATGGACCATGCTACGCTGACCGACACGCATGGCCGCAAGGCCGACTTCCGCCACGTCATCCTCATCATGACCACCAACGCCGGCGCGCGCGACCTCTCGGGCCGCAAGCTGGGCTTTGGCGAGTCGCCTGAGGGCAGCAAGGCCACGGCGGTGCTCGAGCGGGTGTTTGCGCCCGAGTTCCGCAACCGGCTCGACGCCACGGTGCATTTCAGGCCGCTCGGCGCGCCCGAGGTCGCGCGGGTGGTCGACAAACAGGTGGCCGAACTGCAGGCGCTCCTGTCCGGACGGTCGCTCACGATCTGCCTGACGCCGGCGGCGCGGCAGTGGCTGGCCGACAAGGGCTTCGACAAGGCGTTTGGCGCGCGGCCGATGGCGCGGCTCATCGAGAGTGCGGTGAAGAAGCCTCTCTCGGAGTTGTTGCTCTTCGGCGATGTGCCGCCGGGCGCGACGGTGACCGTCGACGAAGAGGGCGGAGCCATCCGCCTGCGGGTAGGAGTCTAGCGATGGAGATCTCGGTTGACCGGTACCTGGACGACGGGCCCAGCCGGCTCGTCACGGTGTCGGTGCGCAGCCGCACGACCCGGTCACACAGCGTGTTGTCGGCGCTCGATGCGGATCAGAAGGCCGCCGTGCAGGCTGCGCTGACGCGCGCGATGGACGACATCAGCGCCGTGATGCGACCCGTGGCCGCCGCGATGCCCGACCATACAGGGTAGAATGCCAGATACGCGCCTGTAGCTCAGCTGGATAGAGCACCGGCCTTCGAAGCCGGGTGTCGCAGGTTCGAATCCTGCCGGGCGCACCAACTCACTTCGTGAGTTGGCGCTCCCGCCAGCTTCCAGGTTGCGCCGCGGCTCGCAGGCTCGCCGCGAGCGGAATCGAATCCTGCAGACGCGCATGCGATGATAAGCAAGGGCGCCTGACCGCAGGCGCGGAGTTCACGTGAAACCCACCGACCTGCGCGGCATCCTCCGCTACATCCCGCACTACCGCGAGAAGACGTTCATTCTCGCTATCGACGGCGCCATCGTCACCGACGAGAACTTCGCCAACATCCTGCTCGACGTGGCGGTGCTGCGCTCGCTCAGCATCCGGGTCGTGATCGTGCACGGCGCGGCGGCGCAGATCGAGCAGCTCGGCGCCGAGCACGGCGTGGTCCCAAGCGATCTCGATGGGTCCGGCGTCACCGACGCCGCCACGTTGAAGCTGGCCCTGACCGCTGCCAACCGCCTCACCCACGAGATCCTCGAGGGTCTCTCGGCCAACGACCTGCGCGCGGCGACGACCAACGCGGTCATTGCGCACCCGACGGGCATCATCCACGGCATCGATCAGGAGTTCACCGGCAAGGTCGAACGCGTCGACGTGGAATTGCTGCAGGCGCTGCTCGGGCAGGGCATCGTCCCGGTCGTGCCGCCGCTCGGGTTCGACGGCGATGGCCGCACCTACCGTGTGAACTCCGATTCTGCCGCCGTCGCCGTTGCCGATGCGCTCAAGGCGATCAAGTTGATCTACATCACCTCGGCCGACGGCCTGATCCTCAACGGCCAGCTGATCCGCCAGACGAGCGTGGAGGACGTCGAGGCGCTCCTGCAGAAGCACCGGAACGAGTTCCTGCCCGACAGCGTGTCGAAGGCGCAGCACGCGGCGGCGGCCTGCCGCCGCGGCGTCCAGCGCGTGCACATCATCAACGGGCGGGAGGACGAAGGCCTGTTGGCGGAAGTGTTCTCCAATGAAGGCATCGGCACGCTCATCTACGCCAATGAGTACCAGCAGATTCGGCCGGCGAGAAAGCAGGACGTCCCCGCGATTCTCGCGCTGACGCAGAAGGGCGTCGATGCGGACGAACTCGTGCCGCGCAGCCGCGCCAGCATCGAGAAGTCGATCGCCGATTTCTACATCTTCGAGATCGACAAGAACCCGGTGGCGTGTGTGGCGCTGCACGTGAGCCCGGATCACGCCAAGGGCGAACTGCAG
>JANNEJ010000937.1:0-5188 GCA_031378585.1 Acidobacteriota bacterium
GCGGCCGCCGCGGCCGCCTGTCCGGATGCCGCCACGGCGACGGGCGCGGCCGGGCCGTAGGAGAGGGCAATAAACGACGCGCCGGCCAGCACCGTGCACGCCGCGAGCGACAGACCGAGTTTCATGAGCAGTCTCCCCGCCGCGAGTACGCCGCGGCGGGGATTACTCTACACCGCCCAGCCTCTCCTGAGAGGCCGCCGAGCAAGGTCGCTCGTGAACTAGAAGGCTGGTCCCAGCAACACCGCGTTCATGAAGAGCAGCATCGTGGCCTCGGTGTAGCCCCGATACGTGGCTTCTTCGGCAAAGCCGATGACGTGGCCCTGGCCCAGGGGCTGGTGCATCAGGTAGGCTTTCCTCACGAGCAGGTCTTGCCCTTCCGGCCAGATCAGGCCGGAGGCCACGAGCGACTCCTTCGGCGCGTAGTAGACGACGTTCCGGCCGGCGTTCAGCTTCAGTGGCGCGAACACCCGCGAGCCCTCGATCACCACCTGCGTGACGGCGTCGCTGCCGGCGCTGAGCCAGTGGTCGGTGTCCACCGTGGCACGCAGCAGGGCGCCTGGCTGCGCGTCAGGACGTTCCCGGTCGGGCTGAATCGCCTTGTCGTAGTCGACATCGTCGGGGCTCGGGACCCGGGACCCGGGGCTCGGGAGGGGCTCCGGAGGCGAAGGCTTGCCAGGTGAACGGGGCGGCACGCTGCCCGAGGCCGGTGCGGCCGCAGCCGCCGCGGACGACGCCGCTCCGGCGTTAGCCGGCGCTGCGCCGGTGGTCGCCGGGATGTCGGGTCGCCCATCCTTCAGCAGCGCGTTCGTGTCGAGCAGACCCACGCCTGTGCTCGCGGCCCAGCGCGTCGCATCGGCCAGGGTCACGAGGGTGCCGCCGAGGCGAATCCAGTCCTTCAGGCGGTTCAAGACCGCATCGCCAATCTGCCCCGTGTAGTTGCCCGACGGCAACACGACCACGTCGTAGTCCGAGAAGTCGGCGCGCCCCAGGGACGACGTGCGCACGGCCGTGACCGCCTGGCCATAGCGGCGTTCGAGCACGAAGCGGGTCCAGCCGGCCGAGAGCGTGGACGTGGGCGCATCCCAGGCCAGTAGGACGCGCGGCAGCTTGATGAAGCCGTTCTGGCTGCTGCCAAGCGACGTGCCCGACTCCACGTACGCCGAGTCGATGGGCACCACCTCAGCGCCGTGCGTGGTGGCCAGCGCCGTCATGCGCGCGTGCAGGTCCGCAGGATTTCCTGCCGTGCGCACGAGCGCCGTGCCGATGGGATAGGTGCGTCCGCCGAGCGTGAACGAACCGCCCACGCTGTGCACGCGCAGCCCCAGCCGCACGGCCTCCGCCGTGAGCGCGGCCGCGGCCGAGCCCCATGGCACGAGATACCCGACCTTGCCGGCAGCCACCGTGCGCAGGGCCGGAGGCGCCGTGTAGGATGCCGGCAGGGGCGCGGCCTTGACGGTGATGGCCACCGGGCTCGTCACCACCTCCACGTCGTACACGAGCGGCAGGCTCCAGCCGGTGATGTCGTAGATCTGATCCGGCTGACGCCGCTGCCGCCGCTCTTCCTGCCGCGCGATGAACGCCGCGTTCTGCTTGGTGTCGAGGTCGAGCAGATTGCGCACCAGACGTCCGGCCGGCTGCGCGTGCGACACCAGATACGCGCCGGGAGGAATGGTGCGCGTGCCGATGGTCACCGGTGCCTCGGCGCGGCGCACCTCGATGCCTTGCGTGGCGAGACTGCGCGCCAGCGCGTCGGCGCGCGACGGGTCGTGGCCGGGCACCAGCACGTATTCGCGCACGGCGCCCTTCTCGCCTTCCGTGACCGCGCTGCGGCGATACTCGAGGAAGTCGCGCACCAGGTGCTCGCGGTTCCTGGCGGCAGTCACGGCGGTGGTGATGGCGGCATTGAAGTGGTGCATCACGCCGTCGCGAAACGTCATGATCGTGCCGTCGGTGCGCGCAAACGACAGCGCGCGCGCGGAGGCCTGCTCGTAGGTCATGCCGATCGAGCCGTGCAGCATGGGCCAGCTGTCGCCGTACCCAGGATAGAAGCCGTCGTAAACTTCGCGGATGTAGTACGCCCAGCCGCGTTGGTCGAAGCGCGCGGCATTCGCCCGGCCGAACAGCTCGAACCCGGCAATCTGCGCCTTCGTGTAGTGGGGATTGAGCGGATCGGCCGGCGGCGCGAAGTAGTAGCTGTTGTTGCCGCCCTGCTCGTGCAGGTCGACGTTCACCTGCGGGAAGTAGTCGAGCGCAATCTTGATGCGGCCACGCGTTTCCGGCTGTGTCTGCGCAAACCAGTCGCGGTTCATGTCGAACAGGTAGTGGTTCGAGCGCCCGCCCGGCCACGGCTCATCGTGCTCGGCGTTGTAGGGTGCGGGGTCGGGATCGGCGGCCTGGCCCTGCAGATTCTGGAAGATGAAGCGGGCCCGGCCGTCGGGATTCTGCATCGGATCAATCAGCACGAGCGCGTCTTTGAGGACGGCGTCCACGCCGGCGTCGCCACGGGCGGCCAGCAGGTGATACGCCTCGAGCAGCGCGGCATCGCCAGAGCTGATCTCGTTGCCGTGCACGCCGTGCACGAGCCACACCACGACCGGCGACGACGCTACGAGACGGTCGGCCTCGGCTGGCGCGAGTCCACGCGGATCAGCTAGACGTTTGATGTCGGCCTTCACCTGGTCGAGCTTCGCCATGCGTTCGGCGCTGCCGATTACGAAGAGCCACAGCGGACGGCCTTCCCAGGTTCGGGCGTACTCAGCAAACCGCGTGCGGTCGGGCGCGGCCTGCGCCAGCGCGCGCAGGTACGAGGCGATTTGCTCGGGCGTCGTGACCTTGTCGCCCGAGGCGTGGCCGACGATCTGCTCGAGGGTCGGAATCTGCGGGTCGTACTGCGCGCCCGGCCAGAACGGCTCCGGTGTCTGCGCAAAGGTCGAGGACGCCGTGGCAACGGCGCAGGCGAGCACGAGAAGGACGGAACGCATGGCCGATAGTGTAACGGCGACGCCGCGCGCGCGCGACCGGGCCTACCGGTCGAAATACTCGACGATCCGCTGTGTGACGCGGCCCATGCGGTCTTCGGCCTCGCCGTACGGCTCGGTGATGGCGTTCAGGAAGAAGCTCACCACTATCGGCCCAGACTTCGCGTAGACGATGCCCACGTCGTTGGCGAGCACGGGGCCGAAGTCGCCCGTCTTGTGCGCCACCGGCACGCCGGTCAGATAATGCGGCAGCCGGCGCGCGCCGGAGAGCTGCGCGCGCATCATGCGAATCAGCTCGTCGGCGCCGGCCTTCGACGGCAGCGTGCGCTTCTCGATGGCCTCGAGCATGCGTCCGGTCGCGCGGGGCGTGAGCTCGCCGAGCCAATAGTCGTGGTCGCCGTTGGTCTTCTGGTTGCGATCGTCTGCTGGCGTGAGTGCGTCGTACTTCTTGAAGAGATCGCCGGTCGTCTGCACGAGTCTCATGCCCTCACCGTACCCGGCCTTGGCCAGCCACGCGTTCACGCTGTTCACGCCGCCCACCTTGCCGATCATCAGGTCGGTGGCAGTGTTGTCGCTCGTGATGATCATCTGCAGGATGATGTCGCCCAGCGTGGGCTGCAGACCGGCGTCGTGGTAGCGGAAGATGCCCGAGCCACCGCGCACGTCTTGAATACGCAGCGTGGTGCGGTCGCTCAGCGTCAGCGTCCCGGCATCGACCATCTCGAGTGCCTGCACGGCTACCGGGATCTTGATGACGCTGGCGGAATTGAAGGTGTCGTCCGCGTTGACACTGCCCTCTTCGCCGGTGCCAAGGTGCTTCACCCAGATCCCGGCCTTGGCCGGTATGCGCGGCAGCTCGGCGTCAAGGAGCGCCTGCAGTGACGCGACATCGGCAGCGGAGTCCGGACGAGGGGCCGCCGTTGCGGCAGGCCCAGGGGCGTGCGTGGGCGCTTGCGCGGTGCACGCGGCCAAGGTCAGCGCGAACGTCAGGATCAGGGCGTAACGCATACGGACTCCTACTTCGCGCCACCGAGCGCGTGCATCTCGAGGGCGGCCGTCAGCGCCATCGCGCCGCCACGATCGTCGGGCCCGAAGAGGGCGGGCCGGTTGCGATAGTACTCGCGGGTGGCGTTCTGGCCAGCGCCCGTTCCGGTGCAGACGTCCACGAGGTCGCCGGTCTCGGACACGCGCGCTTGCACGGCGCGCCAGCCCCGCTGCACCACTTCGTCGAAGCTCCCGTCGAGCCACCCGAGTCGAAGGCCGCGCGCCATCGCCGCGACGATCATGGCCGTGGCGGTGAACTCGCGGTAGGTGCCGGGTTCATCAATCACCTGATGCCAGGAGCCGTCGGGCGCCTGATAGCGGCGCAGGCCCGCCATCAGTCGCCGGAAGCTCTCGAGCACCTCCGGGCGCCCCGGCCACGATGCCGGCAGATGTGTCAGCGCCTCCATGAGGCCGAAGGCGGCAAAGCCGTTGCCGCGACCCCAGGCATGCGGGCCACTCGCGGCGTGGATGAACAGGCGGTCCTGGCGCTGGAGCCGCGTCGCATACGACGTCAGCAGGCGAGCCACGGCGTCGGCGTACTTCGGGTCGCCGGTGCGCTTGGCGGCGCGCGCCAGCACCGAGGTGGCCATGAACATGTCGTCGGTCCACGACGTGGCGAACCGGACGGTCTCGTCCGGCGTCTGGCCCAGGACAAAGCCCGCGGCCGTGCGAGCCAGGGCGTCGGCCTGAGGATGGCCCTCGAGCTCTGCCAGATCGAAGAAGGCCTGGTGTCCCGCCAGGCTCGTCAACAGGAACGGCTCGGCGATAGCCGCTCTCTCACCCGACAGAAACGGCGTCATCTGGGCCACGGCACGGTCGCGGTACTGCGGGTCGCCGGTGATGGCCGACACGCGCAGGGCGCCGCTCCACGACAGCGCCGCGATTTAGCTCATGGCCGGCGCGGCGGGATAGCGCGCGGCCAGCATCCGCGCCAGGGCCAGCGGAGAGCGCCCCTGACGCACCAGCAGCGCTCGGCCCATGGGCGAGGGCGACCGGGTGGCGCGGCCGTCGAGAAACTCGCGAAGCGCGCGTGTGACCTGCGCCGGTGGACCGCTGACCTGCACCGCCGCTACCGCCGCCAATCCCGACGGCGCGCCGGTACCAAGGGCCCCCGCGAGCGAGTCGGACGACGCGGCGGCTCCCGCCGGCACGCGCGGGCGGGCCAG